>JAYSOL010000033.1:0-12719 GCA_043723045.1 Gammaproteobacteria bacterium
GGCGATGATGGGTTCCGCCAGCGCCCGCGGTGAGAACCGTGCCACGGAAGCCGCGCGCGCCGCGGTGTCGAGTCCGTTGCTGGAAGACGTCAATATTGCCGGCGCCCGCGGTATCCTGGTGAACGTCACCGCCAGCGAGTCCTTGTCTATCGGCGAATTTGAGGAGGTGGGCAATACCGTCAAAGAGTTCGCCGCGGACGATGCGACGGTCGTTATCGGCACCGTTATTGACTCCAGTCTGGGGGACGAGTTACGCGTGACGGTGGTGGCCACCGGGCTTGGCCAGGGGCAAAAACGCCAGCAGCCCTACAAGGTCATCAAGACTGGAACCGGCACGACCGATTATGAGCAGCTGGACACACCGACTGTCATCCGCAATCGACGCGGCAGCGAGTCACGTATCGGTATGGCGGACTCCGGCATGGAATATCTTGATATTCCAGCGTTTCTGCGCAAACAGGCGGACTGATAGCCGATAGTAGTTGACTGAAACAGTCAACTAAAGAATCGCTGCAGGGAGCCGTTCCGTTTGTCGGCCCTGCGGGCTAAAAGCCTATTTTTACACCACGTTAGCTGGACATACATGAAGATATACCTTTAAATAAACATGTAACGACATTAAACGACATTAATAGATCAGGATATTAGCCGGGATCGTTCGTGACCCGATTGAGGTCGTTTCAGATTTTTTGGTTTACTTCCCTGTAAGCGGGGGGGTAAATCCTGACACAACGCAGGTTAACGTTTCGCTGTTTTTTGGCGAAGATGATCAGAATAACGGGCTGTAATCAGCGACGGCATGATAAAACAACGGACTTTAAAGAATGTTATCCGGGCCACCGGAGTCGGTTTGCACACCGGCGAAAAGGTTTACCTCACCTTGCGTCCCGCGCCGGTGGAAAGCGGCATTATCTTCCGTCGCACCGACCTGCCCGAGCCGGTCGAGGTGCATGCGCGACCCGAGAATGTCACCGATACCCGTCTTTCCACAACGCTGGAAAATAACGGTGTGAAGATTTCCACGGTGGAGCATCTGATGTCGGCGTTCGCCGGTCTCGGTATCGACAACGCCTATGTGGATGTCACCGCACCGGAAGTCCCTATTATGGACGGAAGTGCCGGTCCGTTCGTCTTCCTGATTCAATCCGCTGGTATCGAAGAACAGCAGGCGCCTAAGCGTTTCATGCGCATTAAAAAGGAAATCCGCATCGAGGATGGCGACAAGTGGGTGTGTTTCGAGCCCTGGGACGGATTCAAGGTTTCCTTCTCCATCGACTTCGATCATCCGACCTTCAGGAATTCCACCCAGGTGGCGAGCGTGGATTTTTCCACCACCTCATTCGTAAAAGAAGTGAGTCGCGCACGCACCTTCGGCTTCATGCGTGACCTGGAGGCCTTGCGGCAGGCGGGCCTGGCGCGTGGCGGCGGTTTGGACAACGCGATCGTCATGGACAGTTTTCGTGTCCTCAACGATGACGGTCTGCGCTATGAAGATGAGTTTGTCAAACACAAGGTGTTGGACGCGATCGGCGACTTGTACTTGCTAGGTCATCCGTTGATTGGCGCTTTCAGTGCCTACAAATCGGGACACGCATTGAACAATCGCCTCCTGCGCGCGCTGAAGGCCGATGAAGACGCGTGGGAGCTGGTGTCCTATGCGGAAACGGACAAAGCCGCTATTTCCTTCATGCGCACAGTACCGGCAATCTGAGTTGGCCGGCCTATCTGATCGATAACCATATAATTAGCTCGCTAAAGTGATATGAACGTCATCCTGGTACCCAAAAGCCATCGGCGAGGCATGAACATCAGCCTCAGCCACTATCACGTGCTGACGCTGTCCGTGCTGTTGCTGCTGATTTTTCCGATTGTGATGGGTACGGTCGCCTATAAAATACAGGCACTGCTCAACAACCAGTCGGGCATGCGCAGTGCGGAATATGTAGTTCAGCAAGAGCGTATGCTCGCCAGCCAACGGCAGGAGATCGAGACTGTACGCCGCAATGCCGAAGTCCATCTCAACGCCCTGGCGCAACGGCTCGGCTATATGCAGGCGCAGATGCTGCGCGTCAATGCCCTGGGCCAACGCCTGACGCGCATGGCGAACCTTGATAAAAGCGAGTTCGATTTTTCCGAAGACCCCGCGATGGGTGGCCCGGAGAGCCCCGGTGCGGTGGCCAACCCGGCGGTGGATGATTTCATGAAATCCATCGATGGCCTGGCGGCAGACATGGACAAAAAAGCCCAGAGCCTGAGCGTCATGGAAAATCTTCTGATGGACCGTCAGCTGCAGGCGGCGGTATCCCCCGGCGGCTGGCCCACCGAAGGCGGATGGATGTCATCCGGTTTTGGGTTGCGCTCCGATCCGTTTACCGGGCGCAAGGCCTACCACGAGGGCGTCGATATCGCCAGCCGCTTCGGCTCGCGTATCAAGGCCATGGGCGGTGGGGTCGTGAGTTATGCCGGCGAGAAAGATGGCTATGGTCTGGCGGTGGAGATCAACCACGGCAATGGCGTCTCCACGCGCTACGCCCATTCCAGCGGGGTGTTGGTCAAAGTGGGTGACCGGGTGCAAAAGGGCCAGGATATCGCCCTGGTCGGCACCACTGGGCGCTCAACCGGCCCGCATCTGCACTTTGAAGTTCTGCGCGACGGTCGTGCAGTCGATCCGCAGTCCTATCTCCGGGCCGCACAATAGACACATCAGCCGGCGGACTCCCAAACTTTTGAGTCGCCCCGTTGTCCTTGTTTAAGTCTCAGCGGTTTTCCTCCATAATCCCACTTTTTGGCAGCCCCTGCGGGGCTTCAGGATCACTCTATGGTCGTTAATGTGCTCAGCAAAATTTTTGGCAGCCGCAACAGCCGGCTCATCAAACAGATGACGCGCGACGTGGCGCGGATCAACGTGCTGGAAGCGGATCTGGCCAAGCTGTCGGACGCGGAGCTTAGTGCAAAAACCACTGAATTCAGGCAGCGCCTGGCGAAAGGCGAGGGCCTGGATGCGCTGCTGCCCGAGGCCTTCGCTGTCGTGCGTGAAGGCTCGAAACGCTGCATGGGCATGCGGCATTTCGACGTGCAGCTGATCGGCGGCATGGTGTTGCACGAAGGCAAGATTGCCGAGATGCGCACCGGCGAAGGCAAGACCCTGGTGGCGACGCTGGCGGCCTACCTGAATGCGCTGCCCGGCAAGGGCGTGCATGTGGTGACGGTGAACGACTACCTTGCACGGCGCGATTCCGAATGGATGGGAAGGCTCTACAATTTCCTCGGTCTGAGCGTGGGCGTGGTGGTGTCCGGTCAGGACAACGAAACCAAACGTGCCGCTTACGCGGCCGACATCACCTATGGCACCAACAACGAATACGGCTTCGATTATCTGCGCGACAATATGGCGTTCCGCGCGGGAGAGCGGGTGCAACGCAGTTCGTATTTCGCCATCGTCGACGAGGTCGACTCCATCCTGATCGACGAGGCACGCACTCCGCTCATCATCTCCGGTCCGACCGAGGACAGCACCGATCTCTATTACAAGATCAATGCGATCATACCCAAGCTGACGCGCCAGGAGACCGAGGAAGGCCCCGGCGATTACAGCGTGGACGAGAAGACCCGCCAGGCGCACCTGACGGAAGAAGGCCACGAACGCGCCGAGAAGCTGCTGGAAGGTGCCGGCATGCTTGACCATGGCAGCAATCTTTACGACGTTGCGAACATCGGCATGTTGCACCACTTGAATGCCGCGCTGCGTGCGCACGCCCTGTTCAAGCGCGAGGTGGACTATATTGTGCGCGACAACGAGGTGATTATCATCGACGAGTTTACCGGACGCATGATGACCGGACGTCGCTGGTCAGATGGTTTGCACCAGGCGGTAGAGGCCAAAGAAGGCGTAAAGATCCAGAACGAAAACCAGACGCTGGCATCCATTACCTTCCAGAACTATTTCCGTCTGTATGAAAAGTTGTCCGGCATGACCGGTACTGCCGATACCGAGGCGTTTGAATTTCAGCAGATCTACAACCTCGAGGTGGTGGTTATCCCGACGCACCGTCCCATGGTGCGTAATGACATGGGCGACCAGGTATATCGGACCAATGACGAGAAGCATAAAGCGATCATCGCCGAGATAAAGGATAGCCACCAGCGCGGACAGCCAGTCTTGGTTGGAACAGTCTCGATCGAGAGCTCCGAGCTGCTCGCCAAGCTGCTGAAGAAGGAGGGTATACCGCATGAGGTGCTCAACGCCAAACAGCATGAACGCGAGGCGCACATCGTCTCCCAGGCGGGTCAGCCGGCCGCGGTAACCATCGCGACCAACATGGCCGGCCGCGGTACCGACATCGTGCTAGGCGGTAATCAGGAAATGGAGGTGGCGGCGGCCGATAAGGCGCAGGAAGCGAAAATCCGCGAGGGCTGGCGCAAGCGGCATGACCAGGTGCTGGAGGCTGGAGGCCTGCATGTTATCGGCACCGAGCGCCATGAATCGCGGCGCATCGACAACCAATTGCGCGGTAGATCGGGGCGTCAGGGCGACCCCGGTTCGACGCGCTTCTATCTTTCGCTGGAAGACAGCCTGTTGCGTATATTCGGATCGGAACGCGTGTCCGGTCTGATGCAGAAACTCGGCATGCAGGAAGGTGAGGCGATCGAACACCCGTGGGTGTCGCGTGCCATCGAAAACGCTCAGCGCAAGGTCGAAGGACGCAACTTCGACATACGCAAACAACTGCTCGAATACGACGATGTCGCCAACGATCAACGCAAGGTCATCTACCAGCAGCGCAACAACCTGATGGAAGTGGATGACATATCGGAAAGTATCGCGAGTATCCGCAGCGATGTGGTCAACGAAGTAATCAGCAGCAGCATCCCCCTGGGCAGCCTCGAGGAGCAGTGGAACGCCGCCGAACTGGAGGAAAACATTCAGCGTGAGTTCGGGCTGGAGTTGCCGGTCAGACAATGGTTGAAGCAGGATACAGCCCTGGACGAGGACAAGCTGCGTGCGCGCATAGTTCAGGAATTCGACAAGGCGCACGCCGAAAAGACCATCTCCGTGGGCCCGCAAGTAATGCGGCATTTCGAGAAGGCGGTCATGCTGCAGGTGCTGGATGCGCAGTGGAAAGACCACCTGGCCGCCATGGATCACCTGCGCCAAGGCATTCATCTGCGCGGGTATGCGCAGAAAAATCCGAAAGAAGAATATAAACGTGAAGCATTCCAGTTGTTTTCGGAGATGCTCGATCGCATCAAACGCGAAGTGATCAGTATCGTCACCCGGGTAGTTATCCGTGAACCGGAGGACGTGGCGGCACTGGAGTCACAGCGTCCATCGACGCAGAATATGCATTTTGAGCATCCCGGGGTGGCCGAGGAGGGCGCAGCTGCAGCCGGCGCTGCGGTATCCGGCGTGAAGCCGTTGGTGCGCGGCCAGCCGAAGGTCGGACGCAACGACCCCTGCCCGTGCGGCTCCGGTAAGAAATACAAACAGTGTCACGGCAAGCTGGCGTAATACGTTTTTTCTCGTGTCACCCATACGTGATCGTGCCCACACCGACGTCTAGCGCAAAGGGGTTTCAGTCATGGCAGTTGGATTGTCAGCCTTGCCCGACATGTATCCGGTCAAGGGGGTACGTCTCGGTACGACCGCCGCCGGAATACGCAAGAAAGACCGGCGCGACCTGGTGGTGATCGAATGCGCGCCCGGCACCGTCACGGCGGCGGTGTTTACCCAGAATCGTTTCTGTGCCGCCCCGGTAAGTATCGCCAAGAGACATCTTGCCGCCGGAGCCCCGCGGGCCTTGCTGGTGAATACAGGTTTTGCCAACGCCGGTACCGGCGTACCCGGTGAGCAGGACGCGCTCCGCTGCAGCCAGGCATTGTCACAGCTACTACAAGTAGCGACCGACCAGGTCCTGCCTTTCTCCACCGGTGTTATCGGCGAACGGCTGCCTGTCGATCGCTTGATCGCCGGGCTGCCTGCCGCTGTCAGCGCGCTGAACGAAGCGGGTTGGTCGGAAGCGGCCTATGGCATCATGACCACTGACACCCTGCCAAAAGGCAGTTCGCGTCGGTTTATGCTGGGTGCGACCACCGTTACGGTGAGCGGCATCGCCAAGGGTGCCGGCATGATCTGCCCCAATATGGCAACCCTGTTGGCGTTCGTTGCCACGGATGCGGCCGTCTCGAAAGCGGTACTCGATGCCTGCATCGGGACGGCGGTGCGGCAGACGTTTAACCGCATCAGTGTGGATGGCGATACCTCGACCAACGACTCCTGCCTGTTGTTGGCCAGTGGTCGTGCGGGAAACCCGCTGATCGACAAGGCCACCGGAGCGGACTATGCAGTGCTGCTGGAGAATATCACCGCGGTTTTCGCTGAGTTGGCTCAGGCCATTGTGCGTGACGCCGAGGGCGCGACAAAATTTATTACCATCGATGTCAGCCAGGGCGAAAGCGAGGCGGATTGTCTCGAAGTGGCGCAGACTATTGCCCACTCGCCGCTGGTCAAAACTGCTTTTTTTGCCAGCGATCCCAACTGGGGGCGCATACTCGCTGCGGTGGGGCGCGCGCGTATCCCGCGGCTGGACGTAGGCTCAGTGAATATTTATCTGGACCAGGTGCAAATTGTGAAGAACGGTGCGCGTGCCGAGGATTACACCGAAGACAGGGGGCAGGCGGTGATGGCTAAGGCCGAGATCCATCTGCGCGTCGAACTCGGCGCAGGGCAGGCATCTGTGCGTCTCTGGACGTGTGACCTGTCGCACGAGTACGTGCGCATCAACGCCGAATACCGTTCCTGATTCAAGCATCCCCTGCTCGAAGCGCGACTATCCGGCCTGCGGGTTGGCGGCTAGCGCCATATAGGTGTGGTGCAGCAGCTCGACGGCGCTCTCCAGATGCCGCAGGTCTGCATCGTTGACGATGTGGTCATCGGCATGCCGCAGCCGTTCGGTGCGGGCCAGCTGACTGGCCAGGATCTGCCTGACCTCCGTTTCACTCATGCCGTTGCGCGCCATCACCCGCTGAATCTGCTGTTTCTCATCGGCGTCGACCACCAAAACACGGTCGACCATATCGATAAGGTTTGCCTCGATCAGGAGCGGTACGGAAATGATGCAATATGCGGCCTCAAGACGCCTCGCCTCTTCCTGGATCGTTCGTCGTACGAGAGGATGCAGTATCGCCTCCAGTTGTTTGCGCTCAGCGGTATTAGCGAAGACGCGCGCGCGTAATTTCTGCCGGTCTATGGTCTGGTCGTCACCCAGGATGCCGTTGCCGAACTGGTCGATGATGGGCTGGTGGGCGGGCTGCCCGGGCGACGCCAGACGCCGTGCGATATCATCGGCGTCGATGATGGGCACACCGCGTTGCGCAAATAGTTCGGCTACAGTGGATTTTCCACTACCTATGCCGCCGGTCAGGCCTATGCGTAACATGGCGTGTTGATGCCCCGTCAGGGAGTGATCCTGGCGTACTGCAGGTAGAGTGTTGTGATGTCATTTCCCCATAAGGCGGCGATCCAGCCGGCGGCACACAGAAACGGCCCGAAGGGGATGGGCAGGCGGCGGTCGCGGCCGGCGATGAGGATGAAAGACAGCCCGACTATCGCACCCACGAGGGATGAAAGTAGAATCACCAAGGGCAGGGCCTGCCAGCCGAACCAGGCGCCGAACAGCGCCAGTAGCTTGAAATCACCATAGCCCATGCCGTCCTTGCCGGTGAGCAGCTTGAAGATGTGAAATATCAGCCACAGAGTCAGATAACCCACCGCTGCGCCGATGACCGCGCTGGTCAATCCATTGTAGGGAAGCAGGTCAAAGCTGTTTAGCACCAAGCCGAGCCAGAGAAACGGCAGGGTGATGAGGTCTGGAAGCAGTTGCTGATCGATATCGATGCCGGTGAGCGCAATCAGTCCCCAAGTAAGAAAAATGACCGCAACCGCATCAAAGGTGAAGCCGAAATGCCAGGCGACAGCGGCCGTTAGCGTGGCCGTGAGTATTTCCACCAAGGGGTAGCGCCAGGAGATCGGTGCGGCGCAGGCGGCGCATTTTCCTTTCAGCCACAGAAAGCTGACCACCGGTATATTTTCAAAGGCACGGATGTGGTGGCCGCAGTGCGGACAGCGTGAGCCGGGCCACACCAGGTTGTAGGTTTCAGTGGCGGGTGCGCTCTCGGCGGGGACCCCGGCGAGCTCAGCATACTCCTGCTGCCACTGGCGTTGCAGCACGATGGGCAGGCGGTGTATGACCACGTTGAGGAAACTGCCGACGATGAGCCCCACCAAGCCCGCCAGGAGTATAAACGCGCTGGGGTCGCTCTGCAGGGTCAGAATTAGGGCCATCGACGAAGTTGAGTGTCAGTAGTGCGACGCACGCTTGCTCCGGACACCGACTAGACCACCGAGGCCATCTTGAAGATCGGCAGGTACATGGCGATAACCAGCGTACCGACGATACCGCCCAGTACCGCCATGATTATGGGTTCGATCAGACTGCTCAGGGATGCCACGGCGTTATCGACCTCTTCTTCATAAAAATCCGCGACCTTGCCTAGCATCTTGTCCAGTTCGCCGGACTCCTCGCCGATGGCGACCATCTGGATCACCATGTTGGGAAACAGCTTGGTGCTGTCCATGGCGGCCTGCAGCTGCATGCCGGTGCTGACGTCGGCCTTGATCGCCATCACGCCTTCGTAGTAAACCTGATTGCCGGAAGCGCCGGCCACCGAGTCCAGGCTCTCCACCAGCGGTACACCCGCCGCAAACATGGTGGCAAGGGTGCGGCAATAACGCGCGATGGTCGCCTTCTTGATGATTGGGCCGATGATGGGCGCCTTCAGCGTGAGTCGGTCTACGGTGTGTTGCATTTTTACCGAACGCTGATAGCTATAGCCGATGAAGAACACCGTGCCGCCTATGACCCCGAAGATCGCCCACCACCAGTCCTGAAAGACCTTGGAGAGAGTCACCACGAACTGCGTCAGGGCCGGCAGGTCGGCGCCGAACCCCTTGAACAGCGATTCAAACTGCGGGATGACGAAAATCAGCAGGATGGCGGTAATGATAAAGGCTACCACCACCACCGCCGCCGGATAGAACAGAGCGGATTTGATCTTGCCCTTGATGGCCTCGATTTTTTCCTTGTAGATAGCGACCTTTTCCAGGATGGCATCCAGGATACCTGCGGATTCACCCGCCTGGACCAGGTTGCAATACAGGGCGTCAAAGTACAGTGGGTGTTTGCCCAGGGCGGTGCTCAGGTTGGTGCCCGATTCGATATCCTGTTTCACCGCCATCAGGAGTTCCTGCATGCTCGGATTCTCGTGGCCCTTGCCGACGATATCGAACGACTGCACGATAGGGATGCCCGACTGCAGCATCGTGGCGAACTGGCGGGTAAAGATGGCGACATCTTTAGGCGTGATCTTTTTCTTTTTCGTGAATAGCGATTTGCCTTTTTTGCGTACTTTAGTCGGGTTGACGCCCTGCCGACGCAGAGTGGCGTTGACATAGGCGACGCTGATCGCCTCGGTCTCGCCCTTGATGCGTCTGCCTTTTTTATCGACCCCTTCCCAAGTGAAGGTGTCGAGTTTGGATTTCCCTGCGCGTGCCGCTGCTTCTGCCATGGTGGTTATCGTAGTGGGTGGTTGGTTTTAGTCGTTGGTCAGACGTTCGGCTTCCGCCAGACTGGTGACGCCGTCGCGGACTTTCTTCAACGCCGAATCACGCAGGTCCGGGATGCCATCTTTGCGTGCCTGGTTGGCAATATCCAGCGCGTTGCCGCCGCGCATGATGATCTCGCCGATTTTTTCGGAGATCGGCATAACCTGGTAGATGCCCACACGACCCTTGTAACCGTCCTTGCACTGGTCGCAGCCGACCGGTCCGAGGACCTTGAGGTCGGCCAATTCACTTTCCTTGAACCCGGCCTTGAGCAGTGCGGGCTTCGGCACGTCGACCTGCTTTTTGCAGATCGGACACAGGCGTCGCGCCAGACGTTGCGCGACGATCAGGTTGACGGCGGAGGCGATATTAAACGGCGCCACGCCCATGTTGATCAGGCGGCTGAGGGTGGCCGGCGCGTCGTTGGTGTGCAGCGTCGACAACACCATATGGCCGGTCTGTGCCGCCTTGATGGCGATATCGGCGGTTTCCAGGTCGCGTATTTCGCCCACCAGAATCACGTCCGGGTCCTGACGCAGAAAGGCGCGCAGGGCGGTGGAGAAGGTCAGCCCGGCCTTCTCGTTCATGGTTACCTGGTTGACGCCCGCGAGGTTTATTTCCACCGGGTCTTCTGCGGTGGAGATGTTGCGATCGGGGGTGTTCAGGATATTAACCGCCGTGTACAGGCTGACGGTTTTACCGCTGCCGGTGGGGCCGGTGACCAGCACCATGCCGTAAGGCCGTTCCACGGCGTCGAGAAACAGTTTCCGTTGTTCCGGTTCAAAACCGAGTTTTTCCACGCCGAGTGTCGCCGAGGTGGGATCGAGGATACGCATCACGATCTTTTCCCCGAACAGTGTCGGCAGGGTGCTGACACGGAAATCGATGGCGCGGTTCTTGGAGATGCGCAGCTTCATGCGGCCGTCCTGCGGGACGCGCCGTTCGGCGATGTCCAGGCGCGAGAGAATCTTGACGCGTGCCGCGATACGTCCGGCCAGGGCCAGCGGCGGCGAAGCGACCTCGCGCAGCATGCCATCCTGCCGGTAACGCACGCGATAGGTTTTCTCGTACGGCTCGATATGAATATCGGAAGCACCCTGGTTGATGGCGTCTATGAGAATTTTATTCACGAATTTGACGATCGGCGCCTCGTTGACGCCGTCCTCGCCCTCGGCCTTGCCTTTGGCATCGTCCTCCGAGGTGATATCCAGCCCTTCGAGGCCGTCGCCGTCGGACAGGTTCATCAAGCTGGTGTCGGCGGCATCCAGGCATTTGTCGATGGCGATGCTGAGTTTGGACTCGTCCACCAGGATCGGCTCGGTGCCGAGCCCGGTATTGAATTTTATTTCATCCAGCGCCTTCAGATTGGTGGGGTCGGTGATGGCGACGTACAGCTTGGTACCGCGTTTGTAGATCGGCAGCACGCGGTGCCGGCGTATGATTTTTTCATCCACCAGCTTGATGGGTGCGGCTTCCAGGTCCAGGGTGGAGATCTCAAACAGGGGTACGCCAAATTCCTCCGACGCCGCGCGCGCGATGATCGCGCTGCTGAGCTTCTTGCTTTCCACCAGGTGGGTGACAAAGGGTAGCTTGTGAGCCTGCGCGTCGTTTTGCAGACGCTCGGCATCGGCCGTGCTGAGCAGGCCTTCGCGCACCAGGCGCAAGGCCAGGCCGCTGAGAGTACTTGCAGGATGAGGTGTTGCCATAGTTATTTGATAAATAAGTGAAAAAAAGGGGATTCCTAGCCACTTACGACAAACCGCAGGCAATACTTAGATACTAGTTGAGATACCACTGATAGCCAAATATTTTTTTTCACATTTACCCCCCTGCAGGTGGCGCCGGTCGATGGAAGGCGCCCCCGGTTTGAGCGGGTCTTTCCGGGGATAGTCTGTCTTGGCGGGGCGCCCACCGCACGGATACCCTCAGCGCATCGCCGCTTCCTGCCACCAATCCGGAAAGGCCGCCACCACCTCGCCGGACCGGTGCAGGGTATTGGCAAGCTCCAGGGCCGCCAGGCCCGGGTCGGTTTTTAAGATATAGATGTTCGTGCCGAAATCGAGTTTTTTGACCACGATAAGGCCCCGTGTCTGCAGCCAGGCAGTGACCTGTGCCTCGCTCCAGGCGGGGTTGAGATAAACAATGATGTTGCCCGGCAGGGCGCGCATGCGGCTGGACGCCGAGGGGCTGTCGTGCAGCACCGGCGAGTATTTTCCCTGGGGATGGCTGGCGTTCAGCGAGCGCGTCATGCCGGCCGGCGCGGTGGTCCCGTCCAGCTGCCACAAGCGCATGCCGACACCCTTGCCCGGCAGGGCGCGGGCGGTGGGTAGGGCCCGTTTCAGGCGACTCGTGTTTTCCGCCACTGGGGGGTCGAATTCGGCCACCAGCGCCGGGTTGATCCATACCGTGTGTTCCCGTTCCCCGTCGTACCAGGTGTAGGTTTGGGTTAAGGGGATGGAAGGCGCCACGCCACGGGTGGCGGCCATGGCGAGGGCCGGTTGGCCAACGAGGAGGCTGGCGAGCAGGAGGAGGGTGAGGCGCATGGTGTGGGGCATGGGCGTGTGTCCAGAGGGATGCATCAGTTTAACCAGGGTGCCGGAACAAGACCATTACAACGCCCGTCCGTAAATTTTGAGCCGCCAGGACTGGAACGCGCCGGTGGTGCCGGTGGCCAGGTCTTTGACCGTGAGGGTCCAGTTTCCGTCCGCTGCTTCGTTGAGATGACGGACGCTGCTGAAGACCCAACCGTTGTAGGCGGTGCAGGCGCCTGCGCAGTCATGGCGCTCCGCCAGCACGCTTTGGGTGGTGCCTGCCGGGTTGGTCAGGGTGATCTCCAGGTCACCGGAACGCGTGTGGCTGGCGCTGAAGGTGACCTCTACGGATTCGATTTTGTTAATACCATTGGGGGACGCTGGCACGTTGATAGTACTGGTGATCCCGGTAATGTTCTCCGGAATCGCATTGGGGCTGGCTATGGTCGTGAGGGCAGACGTGTAGCTGAGTTCTGGGCCGAGGTTGGTCCAGCCGATCGCCGCCGTCACGGCCGCGGCGGCATCGA
>JAYSOL010000034.1:0-2079 GCA_043723045.1 Gammaproteobacteria bacterium
GGTCGCGCGTCGTGGGCGGCAGATAAAAACTCGTGATGTAGGTCGCCGGATAATCCTCCAACACCCCGGGCGGAGTGAGCACGAAGAAGTTGGCACGGAACGAATCCCACGACACCGTGCGCAGACTGGTGATGCGCGCACGCAGCTCGCGGTCGGCGATGCGGTAGGTGAGTTCGTCCCCCAGGCGCAGTCCGAGGGACGTGGCCAGTCCCTTCTCCACGGACAACTCCTGCCGCCCACGTCCGGCACTACCCCACCACTGTCCGGCGACGATAAGGTTGTCCGCCTGCAGCGTATCGCCCCAGGAGAGGTTGAACTCACGCTCCATCAGGCGTTTGGCGTGGTCGTCGGCGTAATCCACAGGCAACACCTCGCGTCCGTTGATGGCCACCAGACGCGCGCGCACCATGGGGTGCAATACCGGCGCGGGGTGTGTAGCGCCGCCATCCTGCAGACGTTCGTTGAGAAACTGCTGCACGGCTGGCACCTGTTGCGGCAGGATGTTGATGAGAAATTGGTTGGGGGCATCCTGCGGCAGGGTTTTCTCCCACGCCGACAACAGATCGCTGCGTACCAGGGACAACAACAGCAGCAGCATGATGCCGATGCCAAAGGCCACCACCTGCGCCACGCTGGCGCTGGAACGCCGCGCGATATTCGCCATGCCATAACGCCATGACACTCCCACGCGTCCGCGCAGCGCACCCAGCGCGCGCACCAGCAAATACGCCGACAGCGTCAACACCAGCAGCGCGGCCACGACACCGCCGATGACGTACACGGCCAGCGTTGCATCCCCCGCCTGCCACACGAGCAACAGCGCCATGGCGCCCAGAGCCGCGCCATATAAAGTAATACTGCGTGACGGCATCGGCCCCATGTCGCGCCGCAGTACCCGTTGCGGCGGCACGTTCTTCAGACGCAGCAAGGACGGCAGCGAAAAACCCGCCAGGGTGATGAGGCCCGTGAGCACACCCACCAGCACCGGCCAGGCGGACGGCGCCGGCAACTTGCCGCTGATCATGCCCGCGAGCAGACGCGCCAACACCTCCTGGGCGGCGTAGCCGATGGCGCAGCCGATGAGACTCGCCACCAGTCCGAGCACCAGCATCTGCAAACCGAACAACAGGGTGATCTGATATTGCGTGGCGCCGAAGCAACGCATCAGGGCGCTGCTGTCGAGATGGCGCGCGACGTAACGACGGGTGGCGCTGGCCACGGCGACGCCCGCGAGGATCACGCTCACCAACGCGGCCAGACCGAGAAAACGCTGTGCCCGCTCCAACGCGCTTTTCAGCTCCGGGCGCGCGTCGCTCGCGTCGAGAAAACGCTGTCCGGCCTCGAGGCTTGGTTCAAGCTTCTCGCGCAGCCCTTGCAGCGCATCGCGCCGCCCGGCCAGCAGCAAGCGGTAACTCACCCGGCTGCCCGGCCCGAGTAGTCCGGTGCGCGGCACGTCCGCGTTATTCATCATCAGGCGTGGCGCGATACTGAAGAAGTCGCCACCGCGATCCGGTTCGTACGCCAGCACTTTGGTCACACGGATGTCCAGTGCACCCAGCTGCAGCTTGTCCCCCACCACCAGACCGAGGGCGTTGAGGGCGCGCGCATCCAGCCAGACCGTGCCGACTTCGGGAATGGAGTCCGTCGGCATTTCCGCGCCATAACCGGTGAGCGCCACGCGCAGTGTGCCGCGTAAGGGATAGCCGCTGCTCACTGCCTTCACTTCCGTGAGTTGGGTGCGCTCGCCCGCCAGTACCACACTGGGAAAGCTCAGGGTCGGTGTGCTGCGTAAAGAGCGCGCCTGCGCCTGTGCGGTCCACGCCGCGGGGGGTGCCGCGGTGGACAACAGCACGAGATCGGCGCCGAGCAGCTCACCGGTCTGCTGTTGCATCGCCACACGGATGCGATCGGTGAAAAAACCCACGGACGTCATGCTGGCCACGGCGATCACCAGGGCCGCCGCGAGCACGCGCATTTCACCGGCGCGCCAGTCGCGTGCCAGCAGACGCAAGGCAAAGGCAAAGCGTTTCATGCGCCGGCACCCAAGGCCTGCGCCGACGGCAACAGCAGGCGACCGGA
>JAYSOL010000035.1:0-6323 GCA_043723045.1 Gammaproteobacteria bacterium
CACCGGCAACGAACCGTGAACGAAACCGCATTGCTTCGAGACGGACTGAGCGCGGACGGAGCCAAGCGCAAAAACAAACAGACAAGGTTCTAACGTAAAAGTAAGGGGCTGCGCGCTTTTGCGCAGTCCCTCTTGACTGCCGGGTTAGGCTTTTGACCAGTGATTGTGAACATTTGTAACTTGGTTTGCCCAAAAGGTTAACCGTGCAATTTTGTCGCGAGAACCATCAAAATAACCAAGCTCGGTAGCTATTGAGAAAAATCCCTCGCCAGGGTTGTTGTCGTTGCCTTTGTGAACAACAAGTGAGGTAAGCATTGGGCGATTTTTTCCATGCTCGTGATGAACAATCTCCCCAAGCAAATTGGCCATTTGATCGCGGTGCTCTTCAATATCCATTGAGAGTCCCACGAGAGGCGACACCTCACTATATGAAGCAATTTTTTTATTTCTAGCCAATCTTAATAGTTCGTTATACAGAGTTTCATTCATGGGGATTTCCTTCTTGGCCTAACTATAAGTAGTCATCCTAATTGACGGAAAATAATACGTCACGCTGACGTATAATAAAAACTTTCTTTCAAAGAACGCTTTATAATCAGCGGTGCATACATTACTTACCGTCCTATTAGGAGTTTCACATGCGTCCATCGCCCGCCTCTCCCAAGACCCACCCCGAAGCCCCGCGTTTACTGCATCAGGTTCGGGACAACATTCGCCTGAAGCACTATAGCATTCGCACCGAGCAGGCCTATACCGATTGGATACGGCGCTTTATTTTGTTTCATAAGAAGCGCCATCCTGCAGAAATGGGTGCGGTGGAAGTCGAACAATTCTTAACGCATCTCGCGGTGGCGGGTAAGGTTTCCGCCTCGACGCAGAATCAGGCGAAAAGCGCTTTGTTGTTTTTGTACCGGGATGTTCTGGCCATCGAGTTGCCCTGGTTGGACGGCGTGGCTCAAGCTAAGACTGGCAGGCGCTTGCCGGTGGTGTTGACGGTGCAGGAAACATTGCGATTGCTGGATAAGTTGGAGGGGACGACCGGCTTGATCGCCCGCTTGCTGTATGGCGCCGGGATGCGGGTGATGGAGGGGGTACGGCTACGGGTGAAGGACATCGATTTCGAACGGTGCGAGTTAATCGTACGTGAAGGTAAGGGCAATAAAGATCGGGTGACGATGTTGCCACAAAGCCTGGTAGCGCCACTGCAGCAGCATTTAGTTCGGGTGCAAGCCTGGCATACGCAGGAATTGGCCGAGGGCTTTGGCGATGTGTATTTACCGTTTGCGCTGTCGCGCAAATATCCCGCCGCCGGGCGGGAGTGGCATTGGCAGTATGTGTTCCCTGCGGCCAAGCGCTCGATCGATGCGCGCAGCGGGACTGAACGCCGCCAGCATGTGAGCGACCAAGCGGTACAGCGGGCGGTACGTCAGGTAGCGCGCGATGCGGGTTTGAATAAGCCCGCTACACCGCACACGTTGCGGCATTCGTTCGCCACGCATTTGCTGCAATCCGGCTACGATATTCGCACGGTGCAAGCGCTCTTGGGGCATAAGGATGTGCAGACGACAATGATCTACACCCATGTGCTGAACCGCGGTGGGCGCGGGGTGGTGAGTCCGCTGGATGCATAAATCCGCGTGAGGCAAGATTTTAAATAAACGCCATTCGTGCATCGGTAACTTGTGTGGACCCCGGGTTTTCAACATCCCATCAGGCGGGCTTCAACATTCCGTCTTCCATACGCAGCACACGATCCATGCGCGCCGCCAGCGCCGGGTCGTGGGTGGCGACCACAAAGCTGGTGCGTTGCTCCCGTTGCAGTTCCAGCATGAGGCCATACACCCCCTCGGCGGTCTTGCGATCGAGATTACCCGTGGGTTCATCCGCCAGGACACATAAGGGATGGGTGACCAGGGCCCGGGCCACCGCCACGCGCTGACGTTCGCCGCCGGACAGCTCGCCGGGTTTGTGCAGCAGACGCGCGCCCAGGCCGACCTGTTCCAACATCTGCGTTGCGCGCGCCGACACCTCCGCCGTGGGCAGACGCCGGATCAGCAGCGGCATGGCCACGTTTTCCAGGGCGGTGAATTCCGGCAACAGGTGGTGAAACTGGTAGACAAAGCCCAGGGCCTGATTGCGCAAGCGACCGCGCTCGGCATCGCCCAGCTGGCCTAAGTCCTGTCCGGCCAGCACGACCCGGCCGGCGGTGGGCGTATCCAGACCGCCCAGCAGATGCAGGAAGGTGCTCTTGCCGGCGCCGGAGGTGCCGACGATGGCCACCTGTTCTCCCTCTTCGACGCTCATGTCCAGTCCACGCAACACCGACACGTCCAGACCGCCCTGATCAAAGGTCTTGGTAAGCCCTACGCATTGCAACACGCATACGCCGGTCATTCGTAACGCAACGCCTCCGCCGGTTGGGTTTTGGATGCGCGGCGCGCGGGATACAGCGTGGCGAGAAAGCCCATGAGCAAGGACGCGACGGTGATGGTCAATACGTCCGGCCAACGCATGTCCGACGGCAATTCGCTGATGTAATACACCTCCTTCGCCAGGAAGGTAGTGCTGAACACCCGCTCCAGGAACGGCACCACCACATCGACATTGTGCGCCAATAGGATGCCACCGACGGCGCCCATCAATGTGCCGACGACACCGATGACGGTGCCCTGCACCATGAAGATCGCCATGATGCTGTTCGGCGTGGCGCCCAGAGTGCGCAGGATCGCGATCTCCGCCTCCTTGTCGGTCACCACCATCACCAGGGTCGACACGATGTTGAACGCCGCCACCGCTACGATCAGCAGCAGGATGATGAACATCACGGTCTTTTCCATCTTGAGGGCGCGGAAGAAGTTGGCGTGTTCCCGTGTCCAATCGCGCGCCCGGAACCCGGGGCCGAGTTTGTCCTCCAAGCGGTCCGCGGCCTGCGGGGCGCTATAGACATCCGCCAGCTTCAAACGCAGTCCACTCACCTGGCCGGGCATCTGGTACAACAGCGCCGCATCCTCGATGTTGATCAGGGCAAGACCGCTGTCGTATTCGTACATACCGATTTCAAAAATTCCGACGACGGTAAAACGTTTCATGCGCGGCAGCAGTCCGGCGGCGGTGATCTGTCCTTCGGGCACCACCAGCGCCAGACGTGTCCCGAGATCCGCATCCAGCTTCCACGCCAGATCGCGCCCCAGGATAATGCCGAACTCCGTTGCCTTGAGGTCGCTCAGTTTGCCGGCGATCATCTTGTCGCCGATGTCCGCCACCTGTGGCTCGGCCTGGGGCAGGATGCCGCGCACCAGGATGCCGCTCGCAACCTTGCCGCGGGTCAACATGCCCTGGCCTTGCACATAGGGCGCGCTGCCCAGCACGTCTGCATCGGTGGCGACCACTTTTTCCACTGCACGCCAGTCGCGCAGGCGTCCGGTGTCTCCGGTAACCGTCAGGTGCGAGGCCACGCCGAGGATGCGTGTGCGTAATTCTTTTTCGAAACCGTTCATCACCGACAACACCGTGATGAGGGCCGTGACGCCCAGGGCGGTACCGAGCATGGAGGTGAGGGAGATGAAGGAGATGAAATGGTTGCGGCGTTTGGCACGGGTGTAGCGCAGGCCGATAAACAGTTCGTAGGGTCGTATCATGGGCACGCATTAAACCACAGCTGCGGGCGCAGGAGAACAGCCGCCTTACCCACGCTGCCGGGAACTATTCGACGCGCGCCGTGGTCGCCGGCAGCTGCAAATGGGCCTCGCCCGCCAGATTGATCAGCGTGGTGTTTTGCTGCGTGGATAAACGTTGCAAGGTATCGACCACCGCGTCGGCCTCGACGCCGGTCAGGACACGCGGTTGAAACTGCACCTCAAAATTATTCACCAGTATGGGCACCATGCGCAGTGCCGCCAGATGCCCATGACGGAAGCTCAGTTGCGCCACGGCGCTGACGGCGGCGGTCTTGCTATAGGAGCCGAAGACGAAATTACCCAGGCTGTACAGGATGACGCCGCCCTTGTAATACTCGATCGCCTGCAGGATGTGCGGGTGATGCCCGAGCACCGCCTGGGCACCGGCATCGATGGCCACATGGCCCAGATGCGTTTGATATTCCCGCAACTCGGTCTTGCCCTCCTGCCCCCAATGGAACGATACGATGACGATATCCGCCTGCAGTCGCGCCGCCGTCACATCGGCGCGCACGTGCGCCTCGTGCCCGAAGGCGGTGCCGGCCTTGTTCGCACCGGCATAAAATGTGTCCGGCAGGGTCACGGAGTAGCCGAGGAATGCGACCCGCTGACCATTGACCGTGACGATGGCCGCGCGTCGCGCCGCGGCCAGATCCGCGCCGGCACCCACGTGTTGTATGCCCTCCGCCTCCAGCGCCTCCAGCGTTTGCGCCAGACCCTCCGGGCCGTAATCCAGGGTATGGTTATTCGCCAGCGTCACCACGCCGAAGCCGGCGTTCTTCAGCGCCGTACTCACCTTGTCCGGCGGTGAGCGAAAGGTGTAGGTCTTGTCCTGATCCGCCGTGCCGCGGGTGGTGAGCGGCCCTTCCAGATTGCCGATGACCACGTGCGCGTCCTTGAACACAGGAAGCATGTGCACGAAGGGATAGTCATAACCGTTTTCCTGCATCACCGGGCGCGCCGTGCCATCGAGCATGATATCGCCCACGGCACTGATGCGGATTTCATCGTCCAGCGCCGCGGGTGGTGTAGTGGCTGGCGGTATGTCACCCGCCGGCGCGCTCGACGTTGTCTCGGTTGGCGTGGTTCGCGGCGTCAGCATGCCGCACGCCGGCAGCAGCATCAGTAGACCGATGGCGATGGGCTTGAAAACAGGCTGAAGCTGTAGGAAAAACGAATTGTGCATGCCGATGATCTATAAGTTCAGGATTTGTCGGTCCGGCCCAGGCGCTTCAGCGCCTCGCGCAGCCCCGGGTCGGTAATGTCGTCCGCCACCTGCGCCAGCAGCGTCAGCGTTTGTGCCGATGGCCGATGTAGCGTCGACCGGCGGGCCGGTTTGACGCGCTCCCGTTGCAGCGGTGCGATACGCACCTTCAGCAGGCTCACACCCCGCAGCACGGGGTGGGTGCGCAGCTGGTCGATCAGACTTTGCTGCTGGTGGCGGATCTTACTCGCCCAGAGGGACGAATCCGCCTGCAGGCTGAGGCAACCATCGCTGTAACGCAGGGGGATCACGTGCTGCACCAAAGGCTCCCCCACCGTCTCGGCCCAGGCCACGCTGACCTGTGGCAGGGTCTGCATGTCACGGGGCATCCCCAGAGTGAAGAGTGTCTCGGAGGAGAAATAACTGGCGAGTTTTCGTGCGCTGCGGTCCGGCATAGGCGGGCGGTCCTGCAAAACATATTAATAGATAGTATCGCGCGTCCGCGGGGGATTGGAAAGGACCGTCGGTCCGCCTGGTTGCGCGGGACAGCGGGGCGGTATACTGCCGCACCATGGACCCGACGGACATCACACTCGCCATCGCCCACCGCCTGGCACAGGTGCGGGCCGATATCGCGGACACCGCGCAAAAAGCAGGACGCATGGCGGGTGACGTCCGCCTTATTGCCGTATCCAAGACCCAGCCGGCCGCCTATGTCGCCGCCGCGGTGCAGGCGGGGCAACGGGACTTCGGCGAAAACACCCTGCAGGACGCGCTTACCAAGATCCCCCAGTTTGCCGGCCTGGGGCTTAACTGGCATTTCATCGGCCATCTCCAGTCCAACAAGGCCAAACTCGTGCCCGGTCACTTCCACTGGGTGCATTCCCTGGAAAGCGCCAGCCTGGCGCGACGTCTGTCGCAACGGGCACAGGAAGTCGGGGTGGTCCTGAATGCGCTCATCGAAGTGAATATCACGCGTGATCCGCGCAGACATGGGGTTACGCCCGACGCGGTGTTCGCGTTGCTGGAGGAACTCGTCTCGGCGTCACTGCCGGGCCTGGCGTTGCGTGGCCTCATGGCCATGGGCCCATATCCCGCAGATGCTAAGTCGCTGCGCACGGCATTTTCCGCAACGCGCCAGTTGCGCGATGTCTGCGCTCAGCGTTATGCATTGCCGGATTTTACGGAACTGTCCATGGGCATGAGTGGGGATTATGCGGCGGCGATCCAGGAAGGTTCGACCATGGTGCGTATCGGCACAGCGATCTTCGGCGAACGGGACTACTTGAAGTAGCCCCTCACCCGTGACCGGGAGGTGCCAGTAGGCGCGTCGCGGTGATAATCGCTCCCCCCGGCGGCCGGTAAGCCGCCGGGTCACGCCATTAGCGTATGCCGCCCTTGGAATCCTTCTTGGCTTTCTTGGCCGCGCGCTTTTCCTTCAT
>JAYSOL010000036.1:0-4370 GCA_043723045.1 Gammaproteobacteria bacterium
GGCTTCAAGGTGTTCGATATCGAAGTGGCGCGTACCGGCGTCGGCGCCGCGGACATTCAGCGCCATGGGCTGAAGGTGATCAGCGCGGTATCGCACCACAGCAGCCGCGGCCATCACTATCCCGGTGCTGTGCGTATTACGACGGTGCTGTTCGCCGAGCGCGGCAGTGGCCGGCTGCTGGGTGCGCAGATGGTGGGCGCGGATGTGGTGGCCAAGCGCATGGATGTGCTGGCCACGGCGCTGTACGCCGGCATGAACCTGGCGGATATCGAGGCGCTGGATCTGTCCTATGCGCCACCCTTCGCACCGGTGTACGACCCGGTGCTGATCGCGGCGGGCGTGGCGCGCAAGGCCCTGGATAAGGCCGGTGGTTAACATGGATGCGTCTGCAGGCAAACCGGCATGAACATCGTGTTTCTCGATCGCAATACCCTGGCCGGCGATATTCGCCTGGCCATCGATCAACTGCCCGCCGTGCAGTATCGGGAATATCCCACGACACCGCAGGAGCGTGTCCTGGCACACGCCCAGGACGCGGAGGTGCTGGTGACCAACAAGGTGAAACTGTCCGCTACGATCCTGCAGGCACTGCCGCGCCTGCGTCTGGTGGCGGTGGCGGCCACCGGGGTGGATCACATCGATCTCGACGCCGCGCGCGCCGCCAATATCGCCGTGACCCATGTGCGCGCCTATGCCGCCCACAGCGTGCCGGAACACGTGTTCGGCATGTTGCTGGCGCAGCAACGCAACCTGTTGCGCTACCAACAGGCTGCACGCTCCGGCGCCTGGTCGCGGGCGGAGGCCTTCTGTCTGCATACCTACCCGATCGATGATCTGGCCGGCCGCACCCTGGGTGTGTTCGGCGGCGGGACCCTCGGTCAGGCGGTGCTGCGCCTGGGTGAGGCGTTTGGCATGCGTCCGTTGCTGGCGGAACGCCGCGGTGCCGCGACACTGCGCCCCGGACGCGTGGCGTTCCTGGACGTGCTGGCGCAGAGCGACGTCATCAGCCTGCATGTGCCGTTGACCGAGGACACCCATCCCCTCATCGGTCGTGATGAAATAGCGCGCATGCGGTCCCACGCCGTGCTGGTCAACACGTCCCGTGGCGGGGTGGTGGACGAGGCGGCACTGCTGGCGGCGTTGTACTGCGGTGGCCTGGGTGGCGCGTGTCTGGACGTGCTGGCGGAGGAGCCGCCGCCCGCGGATCACCCATTGCTCGGCGCCGATCTGCCCAATCTTATTATTACGCCGCATGTGGCCTGGGCCAGTCGTCAGGCACAGCAAACCCTGGCGGACGAGGTGGTGCTGAATATTGCCGCATTTTTGCGCGGCGAGTCGCGTGGTCGAGTGGTGTGAGGCGGGGCACTATGTGTAAGACGGCAGCGCTATCTGCACGCATGTCCCGTTTCCGGAGTGTGGGAGCTTGCTGCCGCTCTTGCCAAAGCGGCGGCAAGCCAGCGCACTCCCCATGACCCAACTCCCCATCGAAGAAATCCTGCCGTCGCTGCGCGCGACCCTCGCGGCGCACACGGCGCTGGTGTTGCAGGCGCCGCCCGGCGCCGGCAAGACCACGCTGGTTCCTCTGGCGCTGCTGGACGCGCCGTGGCTGCAGGGGCGCACCATCCTCATGCTCGAACCGCGCCGTCTGGCCGCGCGCGCCGCCGCCGCGCGCATGGCGGCGCTGCTGGGGGAGGAGGTGGGTCAGACCGTCGGGTATCGCATCCGCTTCGAGACCAAAGTCTCCAAGCACACCCGCATCGAGGTGCTGACCGAGGGCATACTGACGCGGCGCCTGCAGACCGATCAGTCACTGGAGGGCGTGGGGCTCGTCATCTTCGATGAATTTCACGAGCGCCACCTGCACGCCGATCTGGCCCTCGCATTGTGTCTCGACAGCCAGCGCTGCGTGCGCGAGGACCTGAAGATCATCGTCATGTCCGCTACCCTGGACGGCGCCGCCGTGGCGCGTCTGCTGGATCAGGCGCCGATCCTCACCAGTGTCGGTCGAACTTATCCAGTGGCACTGCACTATCTGGCGCGCGACCCCAGCGGTCCGTTGCCACCGGTGGTGAGCCAGGCGGTGCGCGACGCCTTGCGTCAGCACGCGGGGGATGTCCTGGTGTTTCTTCCCGGCGCGCGCGAGATACGCCAAACGCAATCGCTGCTGCAGCAGAGCCTCGCGGGTGATGACATCGCGGTGCACGCCTTGTACGGCGACCTTCCATGGGAGGCACAGGACCGCGCCATCCGTCCCGGTAACGGGCAACGCAAGGTGGTGTTGGCCACGCCCATCGCCGAGACCAGTCTCACCATCGAGGGCGTGTGCATCGTGGTGGACGCGGGCTATGCGCGGGTGCCGCAGTTCGATCCGGTCAGTGGCCTGTCGCGCCTGCATACGCAGCGCATTTCCCGCGCCTCCGCCGAGCAGCGCGCCGGACGCGCCGGACGTACCGCCCCCGGTGTGTGTTATCGCCTGTGGAGTGAATCCACTCAACGGGGGTTAGTGCCGCATCCCGCAGCGGAGATGCGCACGGCGGATCTGTTGCCCCTGGCGCTGGAACTCGCCCACTGGGGTGTGCGGGATGCCTATGCACTGTCCTGGCTCGACCCGCCACCGGCCGCCGCCCTGGCCCAGGCGCGTGATTTGTTGACACAATTAGGCGCGCTGGACGACGCGGGCGTGATCACCGCCGCCGGTCGCGCCATGGCCGCGTTGCCGTTGCACCCGCGTCTGGCGTACATGCTGCACGCGGCCCATGCCCGCGGTCTGGGGGCCTTGGCCTGTGATTTGGCGGCGCTGGTATCAGAGCGCGATGTGCTGATGGGCGAGCACCGGCGCAGCGCTGATTTCGTGGAGCGATTAGAGGTGTTGCAGCGCTTTCGCCAAACCGGCCGTGCGGGCGCGCAGCAGCACGGCGCCGACCCGGCCGCCTGCGCGCGGGTGGATCAGGCGGCGCAACAATGGCGGCGTCAGCTGGGAGCGGGGCGGGGATCGGCGGATGATACGAACGACGCCGCCGGCGTGTTGCTGGCCATGGCCTATCCGGACCGGGTCGCCCTGCAACGCGCAACCGGTGAAGCACGTTATCGCCTGGCCAGCGGGCGCGGTGCGCGCCTGCCGGAGCACGAGCTGCGCATGCGTCAACCGTGTCTGGTGGCGGTCAACCTGGATGCGGGCGACGGCGAGGGCTTGATTTATCAGGCGGTCAACCTGGACGTGGAGACCTTGCGCGTACAATTGGCAGACCACCTGCGTTGGGTGGAGGTCGTGGGTTGGGATGGACCTCAGGAGGCGGTGGTCGCGCGGCGCGAACAACGCCTCGGCGAACTGATGCTGGACAGCGCGCCCCTGGCCAAGCCGGATCCGGCCCGTCTGGCGACAGCCATGATTGACGGGATACGCCGTTTGGGTCTGGACGCCTTGCCCTGGACGCCCGAAGCGCGCGCCTGGCAGGCGCGGGTGACGTGCCTGCGCGCTTGGTTGCCGGAGGAGGATTGGCCGGAGGTGTCCGACCCGGTGCTGCTGGAAACCCTGGACCGATGGCTGGCGCCCTATCTTAGTGGCATCACGCGCCGCGCGCACCTGACGCGTGTGGATCTTCTGGCGGCGTTACGCGGTCACCTCGACTGGTCTCAGGGCGCGCGCCTCGATGAACTGGCGCCCACCCACCTCGCCGTGCCCAGCGGCGCGCGCCACGGCCTCGACTATGTGCCGGGCCAGTCGCCGGTATTGGCGGTCAAGCTGCAGGAGATGTTCGGCCTGGCGGATACACCGCGCATCGCCGGCGGCCGCGTGCCGGTGACGCTGCATCTGCTGTCGCCCGCGCGCCGACCGATACAAGTGACGCAGGATCTGCGTGGCTTCTGGGAACGCACTTATGCGGAAGTGAAAAAGGAACTCAAGGGACGTTACCCGCGGCACCCGTGGCCGGACGACCCGTGGAACGCGACGCCGACGGCGCGGGTGCAACGACGTCCACGATGAAGCCTGGCGGTTCCATCGGTGATGCGTCAGCGGCCAACCTAGTAACTCGGGTTAGTCGATGTCCATCCGTTTCGTTTAGACAAATGCGTTGAGAAGTGAGCCTACCTTGGCGGTGGCGTGGTCGTTCTGGCTGTGGCTGAGGTAGGCGGAGATGGCGGGTGTCAGGTCAACAAGTTGCACGGCGTTGCCCGATCGATCGTATACGGCCCCGGCGCGTCCGCCGACGAAGCGTGCGGAGGCCGCCCAGTCATTGGGTATGGCACTGGGTGTCACCAGCTGGCCGACGCGCACCTGTTCCACCGGCAGCTGGCTTTTGTCAGGGCGACGTTCCGCATCGACCGCGGGACTGGCCTGGGGCGGGTGTACCGGCGCGACTCTGCCCGGG
>JAYSOL010000037.1:0-2153 GCA_043723045.1 Gammaproteobacteria bacterium
CGGTATGCAGCGACTGATAGCCGTTGGCCTTGGGGATGGCGATGTAATCCTTGAAACGACCGGGGATAGGTTTGTACAGGTTGTGGATGGCGCCGAGCACGCGGTAACAAGTGTCCACCTTGTCCACGATAATGCGGAAGGCATAGACGTCGTACACCTGATCGAAACTCACGTGCTTCTGGCGCATCTTGATGTAGATGCTGTAGAGATTTTTTTCGCGCCCGCTGACGTCGGCCTGCAGTCCGTCCTGCTGCAGGTGGTTCAGGATGGCGTTGCGTGCCTTCTCCACGATCGCCTTGCGGTTGCCGTGGCGTTTGCGCACGGCCTCGGACAGCACCCGGTAACGGGCCGGATAGAGGTTGGCGAAACACAGGTCTTCGAGCTCGTGCGACCACTGGTGCATGCCGAGACGGTTGGCGATGGGGGCATAGATGTCCAGGGTCTCTTTCGCAATGTCGCGACGGCGCTCGCCGCGCAGCGCCCCCAGGGTACGCATGTTGTGCAGGCGGTCGGCGAGCTTGATGAGGATGACGCGGATGTCCTGCGACATGGCGAGCAGCATCTTGCGGAAGTTCTCCGCCTGCTCTTCTTCCTTGGTCTTGAATTCGATCTGACCGATCTTGCTGACGCCGTCCACCAGATCGGCCACGTCGGCGCCGAAGTCGGCGGCTACATGCTCTTTGGCGGTGGGGGTGTCTTCGATGACATCGTGCAGAATGGCCGCCATGATACTGCGGCTGTCCAGGTGCATGTTGGCGAGGATGCGCGCCACTTCCAGGGGATGGAAGATATACGGCTCGCCGCTGCGGCGCTTCTGGCCGTCATGCGCCTGGGCGCCAAACAGATAGGCACGATACACATCGCCGACCTCGGCGGCACCGAGATAGGTCTCGAGCTGGGCGCAGAGATCTCCGATCTGATAGCGCTCGCCCGCGGACAACGCGGGCGGGAGTTCCTCAGGCGCCGGTGCTGCCTTCTTTTTCGCCCGGGGCGCCGAGGACAACGGCGGTGACTCCGGTTTGAATTGCGGTGTCTTCATCGGCCTCTAAGCCGGCTTGCGGCGATGTATCATCCAGAATGGAGTTGGTGATGAAACCGCCAGCGATCTCACGCAAAGCAACCACCGTCGGCTTGTCGTTCTCAGGGTCCACACAGGCCTCGGCGCCCAGGACCAATTGCCGGGCGCGGCGCGTGGCGACCAACACCAGCTGGAAACGGTTTTCAACATTCTCCAAACAATCTTCTACGGTTACACGGGCCATGCCTCACCTCAGTTTTGCTTTCTTAACGACAGATTTCAGTCATGCGACGCCGCTCTAGCGGGACGATCGGCACGCCACCCCGTACGCGCGGGGATCGGCCATCTTACTGATATTTTGTATTTTTTTCCATTTATTCGCGCAAAAGCGCGGTGGTATCGATGTTCAGCGGGCGTTTTTGCGCGCTTTTGCCCTGAATGATGGCCGCGAGGTCGTCACGGGCGGCGTCAAACACATCGTTGACCACCACGTGATCGAATTCGCTGTAATGGCGCATTTCCGCCACCGCATCGCGCATGCGCCGGGCGATGGTCTCGGGGCTGTCCTGACCGCGGCCGCGCAACCGTTCTTCCAGGGCGGCGCGGGTCGGCGGCAGGATAAAGATACTCACCGCGCCCGGCATGTGTTGCTTGATGTTGCGTGCGCCCTGCCAGTCGACATCCAGGATCACGTCCTTGCCGGCCTTAAGCAGCTGTTCGATGGAGGCGCGTGCCGTACCGTAATAATTGTCGAATACCCGCGCGTGCTCCACGAACTCGCCGGCCTGGACCCGGTTTTCAAAGTCCTCACGCGTGACGAAGTAGTAGTGCACGCCGTGCTCCTCCCCCGGGCGCGGGGCGCGGGTGGTGTGGGAGACCGACACCGCCAGATTGGGCAGGGCCTGCATGAGGGCCTTGGCCAGGCTGGATTTGCCGGCGCCGGAGGGGGCGGAAAGGATGAATAATTTGCCGGACATGTTGGAGACCATTCTTTAAATTAACAGTTGTTAACCCTGAGGTGCGGGAGTTCGCACCCGCTTTGCCAAAGCTGCGACAAGTCGCCGCGCCCCATCAAAAAAAGTCGGCATATCACGTCATACAGAAACAACGCCCTGATCCCTGGCAACAGCGGCTG
>JAYSOL010000038.1:0-2080 GCA_043723045.1 Gammaproteobacteria bacterium
GCGGCACTGCGAGCATTGGTGGAAGTAGCTGTACCAGTCGTCCAGCACCTTCTTGGTCATGTCGCGTGCGCCCACCAGCCACGGAAAAAACTTGCCGGCGAAGGTGTAGTACCGGCGATAGACCGAGCGCAGCAGGTCCTGGCGCGCGACCGGCATGTTCTTGGGATCGGAAGTGCCCAGGAAATAGTGGCACTTGTCGGTGCAGGCGCCGCATTTGACGCAGGAGTCGAGGAACACCTGCAGCGCGCGCGACTGCGAGACGAGCTGGCCCAGCCTGGTGACCGCGACCTTTTCCCAATCCGGCACCAGCTCGCCGGGGAAGCCCAGTGGTTTCTGGTGGTCAGACTTGGCCACGAATGGCTTGCTGTGCGCCATGGCTCCCTCGCGCACCAGCGGAATCACCGGGTATTCGCCTACTGCTGGCGTTTCAAATTTTGCCATTCAGCCCCCGCGCGGCCGGTCGGCGTGGACGATACGCGCCGACCAACCTGCCGCATGGCGCTGCTCGCGCGCATTGTCGATCTGGTTAAGACTCGGGCTGAAGAACACCCCCGGCGCATGCAACAGCTTGCTGATCGGGAAAACGATCATCAGCGTTGCCACCAGCGTGAGATGCACGAGCAGCGCCGGATCGGCAGGCAGCGCCTGCCAGTCAAACACCATCAAGCCGATAAAAAAAGCCTTGAGGGCGACGATGTCGGTATGCGCAAGGTACTTCATGATGAACCCGCTCACCGCAATAGCGATGAGCAGTGCCAGCATCAGGTGATCGGAAGGACTGCTGATGTAGCGCACGCGATCGACCAGAAACCGCCGCGCCCACAGCCCGGCGAGGCCGGCGACCATGGCAAACCCTGCATACAGCCCAAAAGGCTGGATCAGCACCACCCAGGCCCAGACCGGTTCAGTGAAATAGCGCAGGTGGCGCAGCAGCACCGCCAGCAGTGCGACGTGAAAGATCCAGCCGAACAGCCAGATCCATTTGTTGGAGCGAAACAGGCTCTTGAAAAGCGTGACCTCGACGAACATGCGCAACACGACGCCGCGACGTGTAGTCGGCGCCGGCGGAATCGGGATCTTCAGGGGCTGCGGCGTGCGTGCATACCCCCAGCACTTCCAGGCCACGCCGCCGAAGAGCATGGCAGCAGCGGCGTAAAAGAGCAGCGCGTAGAAGATGGTCAGCGCCGACAATGGTCGCTCCGGATTCCGCCGAAAAGCGCTCTAGACGCAGCCGGTCGGTTTGGGCAGCCCTGCGTATTTACAGGCCTGCTTGGCGGGACCGTAGGGATACAGCTCGTACAGGTATTTGCTGTTGCCTTTTTCCGCACCGAGCTTCTTGCCGATGGCCTTGGTCAGCACGCGTACCGCCGGGGCGATCTGATACTCCTCGTAATACTCGCGCAGGAAATTGATCACTTCCCAGTGATTCTCGGTCAGTTCGCAGTCGTCGATACGGGCCATCTCCTTCGCTATGTCCTCGGTCCAGTCGGTACGGTGCGCGAGATAGCCCTCCTCGTCGGTTTCAATGGTCTGGTCGTTCAGTTCAATAGGCATGTCGTAGTTCCTTTCAGGATCAAAGCCAGGATTGCACGGCGTTGTGCTCCACCACGAGATCCACGAACCCCCCGTAGTCCACCAGGCGCACGCCGTCCATCACCCGGTTTTGCATTCCTCTCGCCTCAACATCCGGCTTGAGCGCATAGATCGACACGTTCTTCAAAGCTTCCTGCACCTGCTTCGAGACAGTTGTGTCTCTCGTCGCCGCGTATACGCCATCTTCGATCAGCAACACTGCGCTGCCCTGCTTCACAAACTTGAGGCAGGTTTCAAAAGTATTGTGCTCGAAAGGCGATTTATTGATGGTATGCAGCATTTGTCTCATCCTCAAAAGCTCAGGATCACATCCTGATCTTCCATGATCTCGGTCATGCGTTGCGCGCTCACCACCTCAACCGGCACCACCAGGTCGGCCTCGGTGAGCCCGCGCACCTGCAGCGCTTCCCGCTCCACATACAGCTTGGTCACATCGTAATCCTCGAGGGCGCGAAAGGTCGGCGAGAAGTTCTTCATCTCGATGCCC
>JAYSOL010000039.1:0-3432 GCA_043723045.1 Gammaproteobacteria bacterium
ATCCAGGCCGACAAACATGCCAAGGGCAAGGATTCCCTCAAGTACTACATCAGCAAGGAATACCGCGCCAAGATCAAGGCCACCAACAAGGCCGCGGAGAAATATGCCGACGTGCCTGACGCGGACCTGATGGCCGATCTCAAGGCCTTTGTCGCCAAAGGCGCCAAGGATGGCGACAGCCCGGCGGGTTGCGACTGAACATGGCGGCTTAAATAACGCCGCATAGCTTACACAGTAGATGTAGGGTGGGCGACCGCCAGGCGAGCCCATGGATGGGCGAGGTAGAGCGCTGTCGGGAACAGGCGCCGAGATGGCAGAAGCACTGGAAACGCAGGAGCAGTTTCCAGTGCATCGCCCACCCTACAAACCAGGACGTTATAGATGCGACTATGTTCAACACGGGCGGCAAACGCCGACACAGATTACAAGAAACAACTGGAGCATGCACATGAGCGGAGAAAGCGGGCGATCCTGGCTAACGGGTTTCAAGGCGGATTACGAAAGCATTTTTGTCGAGGACTGGTCGCCCTATTTCGGCAGCGCCCTGCTGGTAATGGTGGTCATCGGCCTGATGATCAGCGGGCTGTTCTGGGGCGTGTTCGGCGGCCTCAAGCTGTGGGGCGACTGGTTCAACACCGCCATCGGCCTGGGGCCGCTCTTGGGCGTGCCGGAAAAACTCGAGGGTCCGCTGCTACATCGTTTGTCGCTGATGAACATCACGCTGGTGGTGGGCGCGTTTTGCTCCGCGCTGTTGTCGCGCAAATTTCTCATCAGCCGCCCGCCCAAGCTGGAATATATCTGGGCCGCGCTCGGCGGCAGCTTCATGGGGCTGGGCGCCACGCTCGCCGGCGGCTGCACCACCGGCGGCTTCTTTACACCGGTCATGCACTCCTCGCCCAACGGCTGGGCGATGTGGGCCGGCCTGCTGCTGGGCGCCGTCATCGGTCTGAAATTGCTGTTGTGGACGCTCGAACATGTCACCTGGGGCATGCAGGCGCCGCCCGTGCTGAAACCGTCTCCGCAACTTCTTGCACTTTTTCCACTGCTCGGACTGGGCGTCATCGTGGCAACGCTGGTCTGGAGCGTCGAATGGTACACCTCGGGTAACGAAAAACTGACGGTGCGGGCCGTGATCATACTCGCCGGCTTTGCCATAGGCTTCATCATGCACCGCTCGCGGCTGTGTTTCGCGCGGGCCTTCCGCGAGCCGTTCATGACGGCCGAGGGAGAAATGACCAAGGCCGTCATCTTCGGCCTTGCCATCGCCATTCCACTCGCTGCCTTGCTGTTTAAGGCCAAGGTGATCGATCCTTATATCGCCATCCCCGCTTCATTCTGGTTCGGATCACTGGTCGGCGGTGTGCTGTTCGGCATCGGCATGATTTTCGCCGGCGGTTGCGCCTCGGGCTCGCTCTGGCGTATGGGCGAGGGCCACATCAAGTTGTGGGTGGCAGGCTTCTTCTTTGCCTGGTCGGGCTCGACCACCAGCGCGCTGCTGAAGAAAACCGGCTTGGTCGTCAAGGAGATGACCCTGGATGAAATCGAGGCGAGCCAGCTCGGCTACCAGGCCTACTTCCCGGTGATGCTCGACGGCTGGGGCTGGTCCCTGCTGGCCGGCGGCATCTTCCTGCTGGTGTGGTACGCGCTGGTACGCTACAACGAGTCCACGGAAAAATTCACGGTGCTATAGCGGGCAATAGAAACGAGCCAATGGAAATAAGGTTCACATCCTTCGTCCCGCCTTGGGCACCCATTTGGGGCGACATGCCTCGTAACCCATGGACCCGCTATCGGACCTTGTCCGCGGGGACCTTGTCCGCGGGCAGAAGGTAATTCGGGAAATAGAATTGGTCGTATTTCAGCAGCATGCCAACCACCGGGTTATTGACCAGTTCCCTGAGCCGGGTTGGAGGATAACCCAGTTCAGCGAATGGGATGTACGGCCGGTCTTCCCGATGACAACTCTGGCAGCGAACCGCTTCTTTGCCGACCTTTTTGTGAAAAAAGTCGAGCCTCTCTTTTTTCTCCGCGGGACTGACACGATCGCGCTCGGCGAGATAGCGCTCGACCTGTTCCATGTCCTTTGCGCCATGCAGCAATCCGGGCTCGCCGGCCTCTTTGCTCGCGGGCGCAATCTTGGCTCCGTAATCGCCATAGACCGGGTACTCGCGCGACTTCTGGCGATCCCGATAGACATCTTCGATTTTAAGTATCTCGCGCGGATTGGCGACGGTCTTGCCGGTCTTCTTGTCATACCAATGGAATGTCCAGGGCGGTGCGCCTTCGCCGGGGGGTGAATGACAGGTCTCGCAGGCCAGGTAGAAGGTATGCATGTTCATGAAGGCACGGGCCTTCTTCGACTCGGCATGCGGGGCATTGCCATGGCAGCGAATGCAGGTGCTGGTCATGTCCGGCTGGATGGTAAAACCGATATTGTGAAAATGGCCTTTGATATAGGGCTGGTCGATCACCCGGTATCCGAGGTCGGTCTTTTTCCTTTCCTTGGACTGTTCCGCGGTCAGGCGCACGAATATCTGCTCCTCTTTGGTCCCGGTGAGTTCCGCCTCCTTCAGCGAGACGGCCGCCGCTTCCTTGCCTTCAAAACCGAAGATCAGGGGATACATGAAATAGCCATACCATGCGGTGAACGCCATGAGTGCCACCACATAGGCCTTGAAGACGATCTTTTTCAGGACCTTCACCATTCGTAATGTTCCCCGCCGAAATGTTGCGGCTTGACTTCGTCCGCGAGGCCGGCCTCGATCATCACCTTCACGTACTCGCCATAGTGCTCGTGAATCATCTCGTCTTCGGTCAGATAGCCGGTGAGCCAGACCTTGGCGGCTGGAAACTTCTCCGGCGCGTAGTGCACGTTGTACCAGTGCACGAAGAACAGGAACAGGATGGCCAGCAGCGCCTCGTCGGTATGCATGATGTAGGCGGCATTGATGACAATGCCGGGAAGCACGTGCGAAATCTCATCCCGCCACCACAGGATCACGCCGGCCGGCCCGAGAATCGGGATACCCCAATAGGGGGCGAAGTAGTCGAACTTTTCGCGCCACGACATTCGATCGTGGCGCGGCGGGCGATTGGTGAAGTAGAGCAGATACTTCCATAGGTGGATGATATCCAGCAAATCCTTCTTGTTCGGCACCATCTCCTGCGAGAAAAACGCCTTGACGGCACTACGAAAGGTCAGGCGGTTTTCCCGCCGGAGCTTGCCGATGTCATCGCGATAGAACAGGTACATCCAGTAAAGGGTGTGGTAGACGAACAGCGCCAGTAACACGCTCCCCGCGAGGCGGTGAACCATCGGTGCGTACTGATGCCCGCCAAACAGGTCGTAGAGCGGTCTGGCCCAGCTTTCCTCGGCATGCCGCAACGGAAAGCCGGTCATCGCCAACACCAGGACCGAGCTGAACAGGACGA
>JAYSOL010000040.1:0-2630 GCA_043723045.1 Gammaproteobacteria bacterium
GCGGCGTCGAGCAGATCCGTGTAGGGCAGCGCGCCCACCAGTACATTTTCCCCAAACACATAGGCCGGTGTGCCGCGGATGCCCAGTTCCCGGGCGAAGCTCAGGTTGAGCGTGAGGCGTTCCGCGTAGGCCGGATCCTGCCAGGCCGCCGCGACCGTGGCGGATGGCACGCCGGATTCCTCCGCCAGCGTTGCCAGCACTGCGTCGTCGCCGATGTTGCGGCCTTCGGTGAAGAATGCATGGAACAGACGTTCGTGCAGGGCATAGAAGATTTCCTGCCCCGCCTGTTTCGCCGCCTCTGACAGGAGCAATGCGTGGCGCGAGTTGGTGGTGAAGCGGTGGGCGCCCAACTCGATGTGCTCTTCCTGCGCCATCTGCGCCAGCGTCTGCATCAGCTGCGACCAGCGTTGTGGCGCATAACCGAGTTCTTCGATGGGCATGCCCGCCGCCGGTGTCTCCGGGTGTATCTCCAGGCCGCACCAGTTCACCTTGAGATCGAAGTCTTGGCGCAGGCGCAACAGGCGACGGCTGCCGATGTAACAGAACGGGCAGATGTAATCGGAAAACACACTGATCTTGAGTTCCGGTTTGGATGTGTCCATCGCAAGGTTCTCCATGACATCCCGCCGTCGGGTCGGTGTGGCGGGGAATTCGATCCAGTGTCGCGGCTGCCGCCGCTGCAAGTCAACTGCCCGGGGTCCGATGCTGACCCCCCCAAAGGCCGATGCTTATCTCGATGCGCTTTGGGAAATAACCATCAGGCTGTGCATGTTTGCCTTTTTCTTGCTACCGTCGACGCTATACTACTTCAATAACCCCCCACGACGGATCGGAGCCACACAGCATGCCAAGCAAAAAGAAAACACCCAGTCGGCAACCGCGGTCCGCGTCGCCGGCCACAAGCAAAAAGCGCGTAACAAAAAACTCCGCCTCAGCCAAATCCGCCGGTGCCCGCACGACCTCCCGCGCTCCGCGGGAATCCACCGCGGGCGGCGCGTCGGTTCTGCTGGACGGGGTGGCGCGTTACGGCGTGTTGCGCAGCCTGCTGGCATTGGCCGGTGTGCTGCTCATGGTGTTTGCGACGTCGCCCAGCGTGGTGCCGGTGTATAGCGGCTGGCCGTTTGTACCGACGGTGCTGGTGCCGGTGTTGGCGCCCCTGATTTTCATGTTGCTGCTGCTGGACGCCTTGATGGGTCGGGTGTTGATGAGCGATATGCGTGGCGCAGAGCGCACCCGCCGGCGCGACGCGGTCATCGTCAATCTGCTGCTGGTTGCGGGTCTGTTGCTGCGCTGGTTACCTTATTATCTGGCGTTGGGAAAATAGTCCGCCGTCCCCGGCGGTCAGGACGCCCTGTCCCCTTGGCGGCTGACAAAGTTGTATCTGGCTGACTTCGCTTCCCGGGCGGGGTCGGTGATGGACCTTGGGCCCCTGGACGGGTGACCAGAAGGGGCACGCTAAACGACAAAACGGCAGTCCGTTTACGGGTAGGCAGCGAGGGTGTATTGCCGATATGTGCAGGGAAGCGCGGGTTTTCTCCTGGCGTGCACACAAGTCTAAGAAATAGGTTGCTAATCATGTCATTGGCATAATTTGTGCACATATGCTGCTGATTGTTGGGTTTTGAACCAGGAAGGTATTCCGTGAGTATGCAACAGGCGGTTTAGACTACATCAGGAAGACAACACTATGCAGACGGCGGGCGGTGCGGCGGAAAAGACACGCGTGCTGGTGATCGACGATTCGCGGGTAATGCGGCACGCGGTCAACCGGGTACTCAGCCAGGAATTCGATATCCTTGAAGCCGAGGATGGCGAGGCCGGCTGGGAAAAACTGGTGAGCGATCAAAGCGTGCAGGTCGTCATAAGTGACGTACAAATGCCGCGGCTCGACGGCTACTCCATGATCTGCCGCATCCGCGCCGCGGATCTGTCGCGCATCTCCGGTATCCCTATCATCGTGATGACCGGGGCCGACGACGACATCACGCGCGAACGCGCCTTCGCCTGCGGCGCGAATGACTTCATCACCAAGCCCATCGACTCGACGCAGTTGCTGTCGTGCGTGCGCAATCATGCACTGTCGGACCAGCATGGCGCCGATCTTGCCGACTCGGCCACGACCCTCGGCGAAGCATCCAATATCGACCCGCTGACACAATTGCACAGCCGCCGTCATCTGCTCGCCAACAGCGAGGCGATCGTCGCGGCCTCGAAAAAGAAGAATGTCACTCTGTCCATTATACAAATCGGCCTGGATAATTTTACCACCCTGCGCCAGAAGCATGGTGACGATATTGCCGATCAGGTCCTGATCTGGCTGGCGCAACTGTTACAGTCCAAGACACGCAAGGATGATACCGTTGCACGTATCGGCAATGCGGAATTCACCCTGGTCACCATGTCTTCGGGACGGGTCGAGGCGGCGGTGCTGTCCGAGCGTCTGCGTTCCGAGATTTCGGCCAAACCGTTTTCTGTCGATGGTAAGGATATCCGCATCACCGCCAGCATCGGACTGGTGTCCATGGGTCACGATTTTGCCAATAACCTTGAGGAAATGCTGGCGATCGCACACCGGCGCCTCAAGACCGCTAATAAGAGTGGTGGCGATCGCCTGTGTGTCAGCGATGAAA
>JAYSOL010000041.1:0-14658 GCA_043723045.1 Gammaproteobacteria bacterium
CCGAGCGACACCAAGGACGCGACGCAGAAGGCACAGCGCAAAAACATGAAAGAGCGCATGACCGCAATGATCGAGCAACTGAGCGGGCATCCCGATGTGTCGGTCGCGTTGCACGCCCTGCGCGAACTGCCGCCACCGGTGTATACCGATAACCAGTGGGCGCTGTTGCAATCCCTCATGACCCTGTTGCCGCTGGCGGTGGCGCAGTTGCGCCTTACGTTTCAGGAGCACGGCCAGGTGGATTTCACCGAGATCGCCCAGGCGGCGCTGCTCGCCCTGGGGGAGCCGGAGCAGCCCACGGATCTGGCGTTGGCGCTGGATTATCGTTTTCGTCATATCCTGGTGGATGAGTTTCAGGACACCTCCTTGAGTCAGTACGGCTTGCTGGAACGCCTCACCGCCGGTTGGACCACGGGCGACGGACGCACGCTGTTCGCCGTGGGCGATCCGATGCAATCCATCTACCGCTTCCGCGAGGCCGAGGTCGGCCTGTATCTGCGCGCGCGGCGCGAGGGCATCGGCGGGGTGCGGCTCATACCGCTCACCCTGCGGGTGAACTTCCGCTCCCAGGGCGGCGTCGTCGAGTGGGTCAACCGCACCTTCACCCAGGTATTGCCGACGCGGGAAGATGTGGCGGTCGGTGCCGTGCCGTACTCCCCGTCGGACGCGGCGCAGGCCCATGCGACCGGTGCGGCAGTTGTGCTGCATCCCCTGGCCCAGGACGACGGCGCGCGCGAAGCGGATGAAGTGGTGCGGCTGGTGACGGAGGCACGCCGCGAATTTCCGCAAGGGAAGGTGGCGATCCTGGTGCGCAGCCGCGGACATCTGGCTTCGATCGTGCCGCAACTCAAGGCCGCGGGGCTGCGCTTTCGCGCCATCGAGATCGAACGCCTGGGAGATCGTCAGGCGGTGCAGGATGTGCTGGCCCTGACGCGTGCCCTGGTGCATCCAGCGGATCGCGTCGCGTGGCTCGCGTGTCTGCGCGCGCCCTGGTGTGGCTTGAGTCTGGCGGACCTGCTCGCGCTCAGTGGGAACGATGTAGGGCAACCGCTGTGGGACAGTGTGAGCGACGCGGGCAAGGTGGAGGCACTTAGCGCCGACGGCCAGCAACGCCTGCGGCGGGTACGCGCGGTGTTGCAGGCCGGCCTCACGCAACGCCGACGCCGGCCGCTGCGTCGCTGGGTGGAGAGCGTGTGGCTGGCCCTCGGCGGTCCCGCCTGCGTGGTCGATGCCACGGATCTTGAGGACGTGCAGGTGTTTTTCCAGTTGCTGGAGGAGTTGGACGAGGCGGGTGATCTGGTGGACTTCGCCGCGCTGCTCGCCGGCGTGGAACGCCTGTACGCCCTGCCGGACGTGGATGCGGACGATGGCCTGCAGGTGATGACCATCCACAAGGCCAAGGGTCTGGAGTTCGATGTGGTGATTGTGCCGGGACTGGCGCGCACGCCGCCGCCGCCCAAATCGCGTTTGCTGCTGTGGCAGGAAATCCCGCGTACCCACGACCGCAGCGATCTCCTGCTGGCGCCGATACGCGCCGCCAGCGACAGCGACGATCCGATCTACCGTTTTCTGCGCAAGCTGGATGAGCAGAAGGCGCGCCACGAAAACGGCCGCGTGTTGTACGTCGCCGCCACCCGCGCCCGGCAGCGCCTGCACCTGCTGGGCCAGGTGCGGCGCTCGCTGAGCGGCGAGGTGATGCAGATCCAACCGCCGCCCTCCACCTCCCTGTTGGCGCAGTTGTGGCCGGAGGTCGAGACGGCGTTCGTGCGCGCCTTGAGCGCGCCGCCCGCGCCGCCGGACGTGGTCATGGCGCCGCGTACCGGTGTATCCGCTCAGACGCTCCGACGCCTGCCGCTCCACTGGACCTTGCCGTCACCCCCGGCCGCCGTGACCTGGGGAGCGGTGACGCCGCTGGAAGAAACCCATGCAGCGGTGGAATTTGTCTGGGCCGGCGAAACCGCCAAACACATCGGCAGCGTGGTGCACCACTGGCTGCTGCGCATCGCCAACGACGGCGCGCAGCACTGGTCGGCGGCGCGTGTACAGAGCCAGCTACCGGCGTTGCGCGCGGCGCTGGCGCATCTGGGCGTACCGCCGGACGACCTGGAGCGGGCGACGGCGCGCGTGCAACAGGCACTGAACAACAGCCTGGCGGATGCACGCGGGCGCTGGCTGCTGGATGCCGGGCACCGCGACGCGCGTTCGGAATATGCGCTGACTGCCTGGATCGGTGAGCGCGCGCAAAACGTGATCATCGATCGCACCTTCGTGGATGAACACGATGTACGCTGGATCGTGGATTACAAAACCAGCACCCATGAAGGCGGCGGCCTCGATGTGTTTCTCGAGCGCGAGCAGCAGCGTTACCGCGCGCAGCTGGAGAATTATGCGCAGCTGCTGGCGCTGCTCGACAGTCGCCCTATCCGGCTGGGCCTGTACTTTCCGTTGTTGCAGGGCTGGCGCGAGTGGGACGCGGGGCGCTGAATTTAGTGCGCCGCTTGCGGCGACACAGGTACTACTGAGGAGAACGGCAACTAGTGCACAGCAGCATCCGCGGGGTTCCTTCTCCCTGCGGGAGAAGGACAGGATGAGGGCCGGTTTTGTCGCTTTATGCCCTCACCCCGACCCTCTCCCGAAGGGAGAGGGAGAAAAGCAGTACGCACTATTCGACGGTCGGATCAGTAACAGAGACAGGAGCGTATCACTCATCATGCTTAATGCTATACGACAGTTCTACGATCACTACATCAAGCCCGCGGGCAGCGACGTATTGCCCCAGGACGAGCACCGCCTGCACGTGGCGACCGCCGCCTTGCTGGCGGAGGTGATGCGCATGGATGACGTGGTCAGCGAGGAGGAGCGTAAGGCGGTGCTGCGTGCGATGTGCGAGAAATTTTCCTTGTCGGCGGTGGAATCCGAGCGCATCTTGCAGCTCGCGGTGCACGAGGCGCGCCAGGCAGCGGACTATTATCAGTTCACCTCCATCATCAACAAAAATCTGAGCGCCGCACAGAAGGAAAAGGTGGTGGAGTATCTGTGGCAGGTGGCCTATGTCGACGATAACCTGGACCCGCTGGAACGTCATCTCATCAACAAAATCGCCGACCTGCTGCATGTCCCGCAGAGTGCTCAGGTCATCGCCCGCAACCGTGCGCGTAGCGCCGGCAGCGGCGGGTGAGCGGGTCGCGGCACGCATGAGCAGGCGTCACTTCCCCAAAGGCCGTTATCCCTGGCGCAGGCATAATCGCCTGCAGCTGCTCAAGGATGGTGATGTCTTTTTCCCACGCATGCTGGCGGCCATCGACGCTGCACGCCACTATGTCATGCTGGAGATGTATCTGTTTGAATCCGGCAGGGTGGCGGAGCGGTTTATCGGTGCCCTGGTCGGCGCGGCGCGCCGCGGCGTGGCGGTGTATGTGCTGTTGGATCATTTCGGTTCTCTCGGGCTAAATCGCAACGATCGCCTGCGTCTCAGTCAGGCGGGTGTCGTGACCTTGTTCTACAATCCACTGCACTTTGGCGATCTGTTCAATAATTTCGCGCGCGATCATCGCAAGTTGCTACTGGTGGACGGCGACAGCGCCTTTGTCGGCGGTGTCGGCATCACCGACGATTTCGACCCCGTGGATCGTCCGGCAAGGCGCTGGCGCGAGACCATGGTGGAAATGCAGGGGCCGGTGGTGGCCGACTGGCAGGCGCTGTTCGTGTCGGTGTGGAACCAGCATGCCGCTGCGCCCATGGTGCCGTTGGTTTCGGCGCCACCGTTGTTCGAGCACGGTGCGCGGGCGCGCGTGATCCTGTCCGCGGGTCCGCTGCACCAGGAGACCAGGCGCATGCTGTTGCGCAACCTGCGCCGTGCCACGCAGCGTGCCTGGTTGTCCACGGCGTATTTCCTGCCCGGCTGGTCGGTGCTGCGTGCGCTGCGCGCCGCCGCGCGTCGCGGGGTGGACGTGCGCCTGCTGTTGCCGGGACCGTTGACCGATCACCCCGGGGTGCGCCAGGCCGGCCGCCGCTACTATGCGCGCCTGTTGCGCAACGGCGTGCGCATCTTCGAGTACCAGCCACGCGTCCTGCACAGCAAGCTGAGCCTGTGCGACCGGCGCGCCACCATCGGTTCGAGCAACCACGACCGCTGGAGTCATCGCTGGAATCTCGAGGCCAACCTGTTGGTGGAGGACGCGGCCTTTGTCGATCAGGTGCACGCCCTGTTCGAGGCGGACTTCCGCGACTGCATCGAGCTGGGTTACGCGTCCTGGGCACAGCGACCCGTGTTGCTGCGGGCGTGGGAGTGGATCCTGGCCAGGGTGGACCTGTGGCTGCATGCCCTCGGCAGCGGCCGGCGGGGCGATTAGCCGGTATCTACACATCAGGCCATAAATAAGTCGCTGTGTTTAGTTGCTACGCCGGCTATCCATGGCCCTAGTGTCCGGACCACTCAGCGTCACCGGCCCGCCGGAGTTGGCCGTCGCGACCGGTTCGGCGAGGGTGCGCAGTTGCGCCGGTGTGCGCAGGAACAGCGGCAGTTGCAGCCAGGTGTGCAGCGGATAGAGATCCGCGCGACCCCGACGCCAGGCATCGAGCACATAGGCCGGTTGCTGCACCGACGCCGACAATACTTTTTCCAGCGGCAGGCGCTGCGGATCGAAAACCACCACGGCGTGATGCTCGTTCACCGTGCCCTGACTGATGACGATACCCTTGGCCGCCCACCCCACCCGGCGCACCGTCGGCAGCACGCCCGCATACACCAGATCGCGCCATTGATAACACAGGCCGTAGCGCGATCCGCCGGCCACATTCACCCAGGCATTGCCGCTCCAACCACTGAGCCAGGCCACATCCGGATGGGTGTGTGCCTGGCGCACGGTTTTTTCAAAGGCCGCTTGAATCTCGACCAACTTCGGGTCGGCGATGGCGCTGGATAGCAGCGGCGCAGACGCGCAACCGCTCACCAGCACGGCGGTCAGCGCGGCCATGGCCAGGGTCTGCAGGTTTCGATGTCGGTGCTGGCAGGCAGCGCGGCCGGGTGGTTGCATGCGGAGGGTAGTGTAGCAGAAGGGCCGGACGTCTCGATCCCGTCGGTCCATCGTCTATTTTGGATAGCTGATCGGCGGCGCCTGCAGCCCCTGCCAAGATGCTATTATAGAGTCACCATGCCCGACAGCGCTCAACGGGGTCGCCCGCCATCCATGAAGTATTTGCCCGCCTTCACCACCGCATCGATGACGTTTGTGCTTGGTCTCGTTGTCAGTCAGGTCCAGGCCGCCGGCGCCGCGGCCGAAAATCTGCCCGAGGCGGTGAGCACGGTGTTGAAACAACAGCACATGTCCGCCAAGGGCCTGAGTATTTACGTGCGCGAGATCGGCAGCCCGCTGCCCCTGGTCGCCTACGCTGCCGACACCCCGCGCAATCCCGCGTCCACCATGAAGCTGCTCACCACCCTGGTGGCCCTGGAGAGGCTGGGGCCGGCATATACCTGGAAGACCGAGGCCTATGCCGGCGCAACCGTGCGCGACGGTCGCCTCGACGGCGATCTCTATCTCAAGGGCTATGGCGACCCGTATCTGGTGATCGAGCATTTCTGGCGCTTCCTGCGGGCGTTGCGCAACAGCGGGCTTGAGTCCATTCAGGGCGATCTGGTATTGGATCAGGACTACTTTTCTCCGACTCCGGTGGACCCGGCGGATTTCGACGGACGCCCGCTGCGCGCCTACAACGTCCAGCCGAATGCGTTGCTGGTGAACTTCCAGGCGGTGAATATCCGTTTCCTGCCGGAGCCGGAGGCGAAGCGTTTGCGTATCGTGGCCGATCCGCTGCCGTCGCAACTGGATGTGGACAACCGCGTGCGTTTGACCAGCGACGGTTGTCGTGGCTGGAGCCGTGCCCTGGACATGCAGGTGCTGCGCAAGCCGGTGCGCGACCAGATTGTCTTTACCGGCAGTTACGACGTGGATTGCGGCGAGAACGAAATCTTTCGCGTGGTGACGGAGCCCGCCCAGTACATCCACGGCATCTTCAAGTCCATCTGGAGCGAACTGGGCGGACGCTTCGAGGGCGGCGTGCGTAGCGGCAGCGTGCCCGCGGGTGCTACGCTGGTGCATACCGGCCATTCGCCGCCGCTGTCGGACATCGTCCGCTCGGCGAATAAGTACAGCAACAATGTCATGACGCGTCAGTTGCTGTTGACCCTCGGGGCGGAAGGGGATACGCCGCCGGGCACGGAGGAAAAAGGTATTAAGGTGGTGCGCGCGTGGTTGGCGGACAACCACCTGGATTTTCCCGAACTGGTACTGGAGAACGGCGCCGGTCTTTCCCGCGAGGAACGCATCTCCGCGCGCCACCTGGGGGAGCTGCTGCTGACCGCCTATTACAGCCCCGTCATGCCCGAGTTCCTCTCGTCCCTGCCGGTGCTCGCCAAAGACGGCACCCTCAAGCGACGTTTGGGGGAGAGTGAGTTTGCCGGACGCGCGCACTTGAAGACCGGCAGTCTGGATGATGTGCGTGCCCAGGCGGGCATCCTGCTCGACCGCCAGGGCCGGCGCATGGTGGTGGTGTCGCTGCAGAATACCCGGCGTGCCGAGGGCTACGGCGGCGAGGCGGTGCAGAACGCCTTGCTGCGCTGGGTGTACGAACGTCCATGATCGCCCCGGTTTCCTGGCGCGCAGGCCTGCGCTAGGATAGCGGTTTTTCCCCGCCACTCAGGGCTGGTCCACACTCCCCATGTTGCGATTGACCGAAATAAAACTTCCCCTCGATCATCCCGAGGCCGCGCTCAAACGCGCACTGCTGCACAAACTGCAAATCAAGGAAGCGCAGCTCACGCAGTTCACGCTCTACCGTCGCGCCGTGGATGCACGCAAACCCGCCGCCATCAGCCTGATCTATAGCGTGGATGTTGAGCTGACCGACGAGGACGCGGTGCTGGCGCGTTTCGAAAATGATCCCCACGTGACGCGCGCCCCGGATATGCGCTACCACTTCGTGGCCCAGGCACGGGAAAGGCCGGCGCAACGTCCGGTGGTGATCGGCACCGGACCCTGCGGCCTGTTCGCCGGTCTGCTCCTGGCGCAGATGGGCCTGCGTCCGATCATACTGGAGCGCGGCAAGCCGGTGCGCGAGCGCACCAAGGACACCTTCGGCCTGTGGCGCCGGGGTGAGCTCAACCCGGAATCCAACGTACAGTTCGGCGAGGGCGGTGCCGGTACGTTTTCCGATGGCAAGCTGCACAGCCAGATCAAAGATCCCAAGCACTACGGCCGCAAGGTGCTGATGGAATTCGTCCAGGCCGGCGCGCCGGCGGAAATTCTTTACCTGAACAAACCGCATATCGGCACCTTCCGCCTGGTGGGGGTGGTGGAGAAGCTGCGCGCGACCATTGAATCTCTCGGTGGCGAGATACGTTTTCACAGCCGCGTCAGCGATCTGGACATCGACCACGGGCAGGTGGCTGGCGTGGTGCTGGCGAGCGGCGAACACATCGCGACCCGGCATGTCGTGCTGGCGGTCGGGCATAGCGCGCGCGACACGTTTCACATGCTGCACGAGCGCGGCGTGTACCTGGAGGCCAAGCCGTTTTCCATCGGCTTTCGCATCGAACATCCGCAGTCCCTCATCGACCGCAACCGCTATGGCAAGTATGCGGGACATCCGGCCCTGGGTGCGGCGGATTACAAACTGGTGCACCACTGCCGCAACGGCCGCTCGGTGTACAGCTTTTGCATGTGCCCCGGTGGCACTGTAGTGGCGGCCACCTCGGAAGTCGGCCGCGTGGTGACCAATGGCATGAGTCAGTACTCGCGCAACGAACGCAACGCCAACAGCGGCATCGTCGTGGGCATCACGCCGGAGGATTACCCCGGGCATGTGCTCGCCGGCATTGCATTGCAACGCGATCTGGAGGCGCGCGCGTTCCAACTTGGCGGCGGAAATTACAGCGCACCGGCGCAGCTGTTGGGCGATTTCCTCGCCGCGCGCGCGTCCACCGCTTTCGGCTCGGTACAGCCGTCCTATACCCCCGGTGTGCAACTGGGTGATCTGTCCACCAGCCTGCCGGCCTATGCCATCGACGCGCTGCGCGAGGCCCTGCCGGCCTTCGACAAACAGATCAAGGGTTATGCCATGCACGACGCGCTCCTCACCGGCGTGGAGACGCGCACGTCCTCGCCCATACGTATCAAACGCAACGACGCGCTGCAAAGCCTCAATACCCGCGGCCTGTATCCCGCGGGCGAGGGTGCCGGTTATGCCGGCGGCATACTCTCCGCCGCGGTGGATGGCATCAAGGTGGCGGAGGCCGTGGCCATGAGTCTGCTGCAGGATGTTCCCATCGCCCGGGAGCGGGGACCTACGCCGCCGGCCAACCTTTGATGGTGTTGTAGGGTGGGCATTGCCCACCCTACGTGTGCTGTCTGTTGGCATGCGCGACATAATATATAGACTCAAGCAAGGAACCAGACATGCCGGAAATCATTACGCACAATCTCTCCCTGCTGACGGCGGCCTTCGCCAGCCACAGCGGTCGAATATATATCGGGGTGGTCCTGGGGTTCGTGCTGCTGTTGTATCTGCTGCGCCGTTCCGTGATGTTGTTGTCCCTGGCGGCGTTTCCCGGAACGCTGTTGCACGAGTTGTTGCATTTTACCGTGGGCCTGTTGCTGTTCGGCCGGCCGTCGGGTTTCAGTGTGGTACCGCGGCGCGTGACCCACGGTTATGTCCTGGGATCGGTACGCTTCGCCCACGTGCGCTGGTACAACGGTTGTTTTATCGGCCTGGCGCCGCTGTTGTTGTTGCCCTTGGCGCTGTGGCTGCTGGCCTGGCGCATGCACGGCCTGCAGGGACTGCAGGTGCAGGAAATGGCCTGGGCCTATCTGCTGGCCACCCTGATTTACGCCAGCCTGCCTTCCTGGCCGGATCTCAAGGTTGCGGCGGCCTCTTCCTGGATGCTGCTGCTGGTCACGGGGATGTACTGGGTATTAACCTTCGAGGGTTTTAGAGTGGCAAAGCTGTAATCGCCGGCCGCCGAGGCATGCGTGTGGCACGTCGCGCGTGGGGTATACTAAAAACGGAAAACTCAATGAGGCCGAGCCCGTGAGCGACATCAAACCCCTACGCACCGTGGATACCTCCGGTTCCTGTTGCCCCGTGCCCATCGTGGAAACCAACCGCGCCATCAAGACGTTGCACGCGGGCGATGTGCTGGAAGTCATCGCCACCGATATCGGGGCGCGCATGGACATCCCTGCCTGGTGTGAGCGCACCGGCCATGCCTTGATAAAAACCGAGGACCTGGGCGGCAGTTTCCATTTCTATATTCGCCACCGGCCCTGAAGAACGGACCGGTATCGGTAGATTGCGTCGCATCCCGTACCGTTGTTCACGATGCTATACTTTGTGCTAGGGAGGATAGATCCATGGTTAAACCGCTGACTCTGACCCTTGGCACGGCGCTCGGGCTGCTGCTGATATTTCCCCCGGCGCAGGCGGGCGAGCAGGAGCGTGGCCGGTTGCTGTATGAGAATCACTGCACTGCCTGCCATACCAGCACCGTGCATGTGCGCACAAAACACAAGGCGCGCACCGCGGAGGATATCGAAACCCAGGTACGGCGCTGGTCCGGGGAGCTGGGGCTGACCTGGAGCGACGCGGAGGTGGCGGCGGTGCGGCGTTATCTCGGCGTGCGCTATTATGGATACAGCGAGAATTGAAGTAGTAAATGGAGTGCGGGAGATCACTCCCGCTTTGTAATAGCCGCGGTATGCCGCCGCGCTCCACAGAGCGCCTCGGCATTTGCCACACGCTTATAGTCTGCCTCTCCTGTTTCTCTTCTCCTTAGCGGGCGTTTTCGTGCGATAACTCACCACCACATCCCGATATTCGCTTTCCTGAATCGCCACTTGGCTTGGGTTGATACACTGGACTTCCAGCGCCTGATTGTCGTTCCACTTGAGGTCGGGCACGCGGTCGCAATAGCCGCGGAACACGCTGGTGCGCACGAGAAATTTAAATGGATTGCCGGCCGGTCGCAGCACTACCGCCTGGCCGTAGGGCGGTGTGTCGCCTTCATTCAGGTGCAACACCTCGGCGATATAGGCGCCGGACGGGGAGCTTGCCTGACCGCTGATGGCGGTGCCGATCTGGGCGATGCCGATATAGGTATACAGACCGGCGACGGCAAAGTTGGACAGCAGCAGACCGAGGGTCTGGAAGGCCGCTTTCTGGTGGGGGTCATCGCCGGCGACGTTGGACTGCCTGCGCTGCGTCGCCACCACCAGGGTCGCAATAATGCCGGCGATGGCGCACAGCGCGCCGACCTCGAGGACGATCACGCCGAGGCCGGCCAGCACCAGGGAATCCGTCAGCAGGAATACCAGCAGTATCAGGGTGGCGAGGCGCAGTGGTATCGACCACATGCGGCGGGCAAAGCGTAGCAGGCGCTGTTGGGTGGGGGTGCACGGCGCTAGGGGTGTTTCGGTGCGGGTTTCCATCTCTCCATTGTAGACGCAATGTCGGGTTACGCTGCGCTCTTGTCCCCGCACGGGGGAACCCGACCTACAAGGCTCCCCGAAGGGGGCACTGGGAGAAGGACAGGATGAGGGGGAAGCGGCGGCGATCAGCGCTGCAGCTGCGCCGCGGTGTCGAAGGCGGTTTGTGCACCGGAGGAATCACCCAGCTGGGTGCGCGCCTCGCCGATGAGGCGCCAGTTGGCGGCGCGCAGGGTTTTGTTGTCTCCGCTCCAGGCATTGGATTTGGCTGCCAGGCTGATCGCTTGTGTCGCGTTTCCCTGTTGCAGGCGCGTCTTGGCCAGTTCGTGCCACAAGCCCGGATTGCGCGGCTCGATGCGCAGGGCGCGTTCGAGGGTCGCCGCGGACATATCGAGTCGGCCGCTGGTGTTTTCGCTGCGCGCGCTGTCCACCAGGGCGATGACGGCGTTATTGCTGGAGACGGGTAGCACCGGCTCATCCACCGTGGGCAGCATGCCGCAGGCCGAGAGCGTCAGGGCGATGGCTGCCAGGGCGGGGCGTAAAATTTTTTTCATGGGTGACATCTCATTAAGCAAAGTGGTGACATCGTTGTGGCCGGTCGATGTCCGGCACTACCGCCCCAGGGGACACGCAACAGCGTCTACTCAAACAACCGTTTGAACCAACCCTTCACCGCCTTGACCGGCGAGCGCGAAACGCAGGTTGCGGTGTCGACCGGTGCGGAGCCGCGGATAAAGGGCCATTCCTGCGCGCCGTGGCAGGCGCTGTTGGCGCGCCGGCCGCTGTCGCTGTCTATCCAGACCATCTCGATATTATCCGGCGGCGGCATGTTCAGTGGCTCGGGGTCGAGTTTCGCCATCATATCACCCCACACGATCAAGGCGCCGCTGGCGCCCGTCAGCCGCGTGGGGCGGTTATCGTCCGTACCGACCCAGACGACCGCCACGCGGTCCCCGCTGAAACCAGCGAACCAACTGTCTTTGAGGTCGTCGGTGGTGCCGGTTTTACCGGCGAGATTAAGCTCGGCTGGCAGGTGCTGATTCAGCCCCTGGGCCGTGCCATCGCGCACCACCTCTTGCAGCGCCGTGGTCAGCAGATAGATCGGCCCCGGCTGCACCGTCTGTTCCACCGACAGTGGATAACGCTGCAGTGGCTGTCCCTCCGCGGTGAGGATTTCGCGGATGGCGCGCAGGGGTGTCTGGAATCCGCCGCTGGCGATGGTTTGATACATCTGGGTCACGTCCATGGGCGCCAGCTCATTCGCCCCCAGCAGGCTGGCGGCGTATTCGTTCAGTTCGCGCGTCACCCCTAAGCGGTGCACCGTGTCCATCACCTTGGGGATGCCGAGGGCCAGGCCGAGGCGCACCGCGGCGACATTATAGGAATGGGCCAGCGCCTGGTGCAGGGGCACCTCACCGTGAAACTGCTTGTCATAATTGTTCGGCATCCAGTCGCTGGTGCCGCGTTGCTTCCACACCAGGCGGCTGTCATCCAATGGCGTGACCAAGGTATAGCTCTCCGGTTGTTCCAGGGCGGTGAGGTAGATCACCGGCTTGATGAGCGAACCGATGGGGCGGCGCGCATCCAGCGCGCGGTTGAATCCATCGAAGCGTGGATCGCGCCCGCCTACCACGGCCTGGACCTCGCCGTTCTGGGTATTGCTGACGATCACCGCGCCCTCCAGGGTATTGGCCGGCAGGCCGCGCGCCTTTTCCAGCGGCGGCAGGCGGCGGGCCAGGGCGCTCTCGGCAGAGGCCTGTACCTGGGGGTCGAGGGTGGTGAAGATGTTCAAGCCCTCGGAGCGCAGATCCTCCTCGCGGTAATCCCGCCGCAGCTGCCGGTGTACCAGATCGACAAACGCCGGATAAGGCGTGCCGCCGCCGGGCGCCTTGCTCGCCACGCCCAGGGGCGTGGCCTTGGCGGCCACGTATTGCTCCTGGCTGATGTATTGCTGACGCGTAAGTTCGCTCAGCACCAGGTTGCGTCGCTCCTGGGCGCGCGACGCATGGCGGCGTGGGTCATAGAAGGAGGGGCCCTTGACCATGCCTACCAGCAACGCCACCTGCGGCACATCCAGGTGGGCCAGGGGCCGGCCAAAATAAAACTGGCTGGCGAGACCAAAGCCATGGATCGCACGGTCGCCGTCCTGGCCGAGATAAATCTCGTTGATATAGGCCTCGAGGATATCTTCCTTGCCGTAGTGCATCTCCAGCAGCACGGCCATGATGATCTCGGTAAACTTGCGCCGCAGGGTGCGTTCAGGCGTGAGAAAGAAATTTTTCACCAGCTGCTGGGTGAGGGTGCTGCCGCCCTGCACCGGTCCGCCGCTTAGGGTGGATTTGATGGCACGCGCCATGCCGCGCGGATCGATGCCATGGTGCGTATAAAATTTGTGATCCTCCACCGCCACCAGGGCGTTGACCAGCATGGGCGGCACCTCGTCCAGCTTGACCAGCACCCGGTCCTCGTTGTGCGCCGGATAGATGCTGCCGACCCGCAACGGATCGAGGCGCGCCAGGGTGATGGTACCGGCGTTGCTGAGGTCGCGCAGGCTGTCGAGCTGGCCGTCGGCGAATTCCAGCTGCAGCGCCAGGGCGTTCTGCGCGCCGTCCGAGAAGGTGAAGGCGCGGGTCATGATATCCACTGTGCCGCCACTGCGGCGGAAGCTGCCCGGCTCCAACTGACCACTGGCGACACGGTAATTGAGCAGGTTGAGTTCCGTCTGCAATTGCTCGGGGGTTAATTTAGCGCCGGGATAAAGCTCCAGCGGGCGCGCATACACGCGCGCCGGCAGCGCCCAGCGTTTGCCTTCGAACTGATGGCGCACCGAGAAATCCAGGTACAGCGTGAATACCGCCAAGGCCAGCAACAACCACAGCAGCATCAGGCGCAGCCGCCGGGGCTGGAACAGGGAACGCAGGGGAGGGAGGCGGATCACGTGTTTGGAGGTGTGAAAAAATGCTGCCGGCAGGGTGAGGGTCTAGCGGGGGATTATACCCTGGATGGACGGGGGCGCTACATCGCTGTGTTGCTTGCCGACATATGGCCACGGAAGCGTTGCGGGCGGTAGGGTGAGTTCATTCCATGCCGGGCTCCAGGACGCAAGCCGGGTACCCGCGGGCGGACAGGGCGATCGCCCATGAACTGCAACAACGTCGTCGGTATATGCCAGGGCCAAATAGGAAGCACCGCGCACGGCATCCATATTTTTTCTCCGCAAGACGGAGGGTGTGCACCGACCTCAGAAGGAGTCGCGCTCCACTTCCTGAAACACCTGGTTCATGTTACGCAGCGCCAGCAGATCGAAGTTGAACAGCGAACGGAAACGCGACTGGTCCACTTTCTCCACCGCATCCTGCAGGGAACCGCCGGCATCCAGCACACGTTTGGCCTCTGCACGCAGGAAGGACAGGTAGTCGCGTGTATCGCGGCGCGCGACATCCACGCTGGTCGGACGGCCGTGACCGGGCACGATCGTTTTGGGGTTGAGCGCCACCAGTTTGTCAAAGGCCAGCACCCAGTTGGCGCTGTTGCCGATGGGGATCACCGCCAGCATACGTTCGGTGTAAACGATGTCGCCGGCAAACAGGATCTTTTGCTGCGGCAGCCACACGGCCAGGTCGCCCGGCGTGTGCGCCGGCCCGAAGTGCAGAAGCTGCACCGTGGTCTTGCCGAGTTTCAGATCGCGCTTGTCTGCCGTCAGTTCCGTCGGGTAAGTCAGTGTCGTGCCATCGGCCTTTTCCTTGAGCAGGGCCTTGTTTGCTTCGAGTTGCGACGCACCCGTTTCGCGCATGACCCGTTCCGCCTCTTTGTTGGCGAGTAGCGTGGCGCCGAGGGATTTGAAATAGCCATTACCGAGCCAGTTGTGGTTCTGGCTGTTGACGTTCACCACCCACTTTACAGGTTGAGCAGTGATTTTCCGGATCGCTGCATGCAGGGCCCGGGCCACGTGCACGCTTGGGCCGCTATTGATGACCAGCACACCGGCGTCGCTGACCACGAACCCGAGGTTGTTATTCAGGCCGTCGTTTTCATAGGTTTGTCCGGCCAGGTCTCCGACCACGGTATATATGTCCGGAGCCACCTGCACTGGCTGCAAGGTCAGGTCCTGGGCTTGTACGGCTACTGATACAAACCACAAGGCAATTATCATCCAGCGCATGGCGATCTCCATAGG
>JAYSOL010000042.1:0-5351 GCA_043723045.1 Gammaproteobacteria bacterium
ACCGGCGGTGGCAGGATGCAGAAGCCGATTAATATCACCATCGATCAGGATGGTACCAAGTACGTGACGGACACCGGCCGGGACCAGGTCCTGGTGTTCGACAAAGACGATGGTTTTGTGCGGGCCTACGGCGCCAAGGATCAATTCAAGCCCGGGGATGTGGCGCTGGACGGAGACCGGCTCTATGTCACGGATCTCAAGCACAACGAGGTGCAGGTGCTGGCCAGGCAGTCGGGGAAGTTGCTCTTCAAGTTCGGCAAGGCGGGATCGAAAGAGGGTGAGTTTGTCTTTCCCACCAACCTGGCCATCGGACCGGACCGTCATGTGTACGTGGTGGATACGGGTAATTTCCGTATCGAAAAATTCACCCTGGAGGGGAAGTACGTCCGCAGCTTTGGCGCCATTGGCACCGGCTTCGGGCAGTTCGCCCGCCCCAAGGGAGTGGCGCTGGATAAAACCGGACGTATCTACGCGGTGGACGCGGCGTTCGAGAACATCCAGATACTCACACCCGAGGGAAAGCTGCTGCTGTTCTTCGGCGCGCCCGGCGATGAACCGGAAAACATCAATCTGCCCACGCAAGTGGTGATCGATTACGACAACGTGCGTTATTTCCAGGGGTATGCCGATCCCAAGTTCAAGATCGAGTATCTCATCCTCGTGGCCAGCCAGTTTGGCGAGAACAAAGTCAACGTCTATGGTTTCGGCGCGCTGGAAGGCATGGACTACAACATACCGCAGGACGACCGCGCGAAACCGGCCGTGCGGACGAAGCCCGGCAACGCACCGAAGCTGAGGGGCGATATGCAGGGTGATGTGCAATAGTTATGAAGTTCCGCTGCACACGCAGGCACCAGGAGCCGTGGATAGGCAGAGGGTACAAGACGCATGCACGATTTTCGCCTAAGCTGTTTACGCGCCGCGCTGGTCGGCCTGTCGGCGGTATCGTGTATTCCAAGGATCGTTCTGGGACAGGAGGTCGCGCCCTACCGCATGACGGACGTGGAGGGCAGCGTCACCCTGCGTTACCTCGGCGACAAACAAACGTCGAGCGCGAATGGCGTGGTGCAGTCGAGTGAAAAGCGCTCCACCTTGCAGGAAGAAATCAATATCTTCACCCACGGTTACGTCTATCATCCCAACTTCCTCAAGGTGGACGTGGGCGGAGGACCGATGCAGGTGCAGAATCGCCTGGATACGGACGCGGGCTCCAACCGCAGCGACGACACGTTGTACAATTTCAGCACGCGTCTGTCGTTCCTGGAACAAAAACCCTATCCCCTGGTGCTTTACTACGACCACCTGAACCCGACGGTGTCCTTGGGCGTGATCGACACCATCGTGCAGAAGACGGACAAATACGGCGCCAACTTCACGCTGCACCAGCCGGAGTCGTCCGTCGGCTTTTACGCGGACGCGTTTCGTTTACGCAACGAGGGCCGGGGATTTACCACGACCATCGACGACACCATCGAGCAGGCCGCGTTTCGGTTGTATAGCGCGACGGGTCCGGATAGCTACAGCCAGCTGTCCTACCTCTGGAACCGCCAGGACTCCCTCAGCGGTGGGCTGGGCATTCCCCTGCAGCCCTCGACGAGCACCACCGGTACCGCGAACCTGGACTCGCGGCAGGTCTGGGGCGCGCGCCAGCAGTTCCGCTTCACCGGCAATCTTTCCAATACCCGGCAGGACTATGTCATCCAGGACCAGATATATCCGACACGCGACGACTGGCGGTTCGCCCCCGATTTGCGCTGGCAGCACACCGACAGCCTGAGCTCGTTTTATCGCTACAACTATTTTGCCAGTACCCAGGGCGAGGTGGAGATCGCCAACCAGTCGGCCGCCGTCGGGCTCGGTAATTACCGGCCGGCCGGGGTGTCGGCGGTGGCCGACGTGCATGGCGAAAAAAATGTCACCACCGGCCTGCAGCTGACCTCCTACGGTCTCGGGGTATCCGCCGGGTATCGCCGCCCGGTGCCCATCGGCAGCCTGCAGCTGAGTTATGGCGCGACTTACGACCGCAAGGACCGCGCGGCCACGGTCGCGCAAATCACCCAGCTCAACGAGCCGGTTTTTCTGCCGGATACCCTTACCCAGGTGGCCCTGGCACAGGACTACGTGGTCCCCGGCAGCGTCGTGGTCAGAGATTACACCACGGCGACGCTCGTCCAGGGAATCCACTACACGCTCACCCCCCTCGGCACCAAGACCCTGATGCGGCGGCTGATTGCACCCATCAACGACCTGGATAGAACATTCAGCGTGGACTATGCCTATGAGACCGGCGGCAGCGCGGTGTATACCATTCTGGATCAACAGGTCCAGGCCAATCTGACGCTGTACCGCTATCACAATATTTACATTCGCTACCGGGATAGGGCGCAGAGCCTGGAGTCAGGCACGCCGACGCTGCCGCTGAACTCAGTGCGCAACACGACTTACGGCGCGCGCGCGGACACGCCGCTGCGGTATGGCATACTGGTAGGTGGCGAGGTGACTTACGAGTACGATCGGGAGGACATCTCCCCGTACGACCGGCGCGACTATCTCGCCTATGTGCAGTTTCCGTTACCGTTCCTGAGCACCTTGCGGCTGTCCGGCCGGCGCACGCAGGTGGATTACCTTGGCGCGTCGCAGCGGGTGGAGCTGACGGGTTATATCGCCCAGCTGAATTCGCGCCCGTGGTATCGTACCCTCCTCACGGCGGAGGCGAGCTACGATGAGGATACCGGTGGCTCGTTGCTGCGCCAGACCTGGTCGCAGGCGCTGATGGCGGAGTGGCGGATTCGCCAGATGACCCTGCGAGCCGAAGGCCGCTATGCGCGCGAGGCGTTGGGCGGTTCCGAGCGCGACCGAACCATGATACGCATGTTGTTAAGGCGGGATTTCCGATGAGGCGAGCCTATTTAAAGTGGATCGGTTACGCCGTCGGCGCCGGCATGGGGTTGGCGTTGAGCGCCTGCGCGCCGGTAAGCACCTCCCCGGTCGCCGTGCCGTCGGCGGAACTGGTCTGGCCCACGCCGCCTTCGGCCGCGCGCATCGCTTACGTCCAGAGCATCGCACAACCCCGGGACCTTGGGATCACACCCGGATTCTTCCGCCGCCTGGGCGACTTCCTGGTGGGCGGCGAGGAACTCCACCTCGTGCGTCCCATGGCGGTGGTGACGGGCGCGGACGCCGCCCTATACGTGGCGGACCCCGGCGCCAGGGCGGTCTTCCGCCTGGATGCGGCGAGACAGCGCACCGACGTGATCCGCCGGGCGGATGGTCAGTTGTTGCCGTCGCCCGTGGGCCTGGCACGCGGACCGCAGGGCGAGATCTATGTCGCCGACTCGGCCCTGCGCGGCGTATTCGTGATCAAGCCGAAGGGGCGTGTGGCGCAGCCATTGATGCTGAAGGCGGACTTACTGCAGCCTTCCGGCCTGGCGTGCGACCCGCTGACCGGCACGCTATATGTGGTGGATACCGGCGCGCACCAGATCAAGATATTCAGCCAGGACGGCGAACTGCTATCGTCCTTTGGACGCCGCGGTGCGGGTGATGGCGAGTTCAACTACCCCACCCTGATCTGGCGCGACGGGCAGGGCAAGCTGTATGTGACGGATGCGTTGAACTTCCGTATCCAGATGTTTGACGCGGCGGGTAAATTTCTCGGCAAGTTCGGCGAGCACGGTGATGCCACCGGCCGTCAATCCCGGCCCAAGGGGGTGGCGACGGACCGCGACCATCACGTATATGTGGTCGACTCGTTGTTTCACGCCATCCAGGTCTTCGATACCGCCGGCGCGTTCCTGCTTAACGTGGGCAGTCAGGGGCGTGCACCGGGGGAGTTCTGGCTGCCGACCGGTATTTACATCGATAACGGCGATACCATTTATGTCGCCGACTCGCACAACCAGCGCATACAAGTATTTCGTTATCTAGGAGGCCAACCATGAAGCGCGCCGCGTTGATGATCCTGGCCATCGGCTCCCTCAGCCTGTGGGTAGGCACGGGCATGGCGGGCATCGCTACCACCCAGCACAATCTCTCCACCAGCGGACCCGGCACGATCAAGGCGGCGAGCGAATCGCAGATCTGTATCTTCTGCCACACGCCGCACACCGCCTCCCCCAGCGCGCCGTTGTGGAATCGGCGCGATCCGGGCGCTACCTATACGCCGTATTCCAGCTCCACCGCCATCGGCCTGCCGGGTCAGCCGAACGGCGCGTCCCTGCTGTGCCTGAGCTGTCACGACGGCACCATCGCCCTGGGGGAGGTCTTGAGCCGGGCGACGGCTATCTCCATGTCCGGTGGCATCGCCACCCTGCCCGCGGGGCCGACGCGCTTGAGCACGGATCTTTCCGACGATCATCCGGTGTCCTTCGTCTATTCTTCCACCCTCGCGGCCCAGCGCGGCGAGCTGGTGAATCCGGCGACCCTGACCGGCGCGGTGCGGCTGGATGCGGCCGGTCGACTGCAATGCACCGCCTGCCACAATCCACACGACAATACCTTCGGAAAATTTCTCGTCAAATCCGATCGCGCCGGCGCCTTGTGTCAGACCTGTCACGTAAAAAATGACTGGAACCAGACCTCGCACAACCTGTCGACCGCCACCTGGAACGGGACGCTGCCCGACCCCTGGCCGTCCACCGCCTGGACCACGGTGGCGGACAACGCCTGCCAAAACTGCCATACGCCGCACACCGCAGGCGGCCGCCAGCGCCTGCTGAACTTTGCCGCGGAGGAAAATAACTGCTTAAGCTGCCATAACGGCAATGTGGCACCGAAGAATGTGCAGGCGGACTTCAACAAGTTCTCCCGCCATCCGGTGACGAATACCAGCGGTGTGCACGACCCGAAAGAGCCGGCGGTCGTCACGTCACGGCACGTGGAATGTGTCGACTGCCACAATCCACATGCGGCCAGGCCCGGCGCAGGAACGCCTTCCGGCCCGCTCTCCGGGGTGCGCGGCGTGAACCTCAGCAATGTGGAAACCAATCCGGCGGTCTACGAATATCAGGTTTGCTTCCGCTGCCATGGCGACAGCCCCAACCAGCCCGCGCCGCGCACCACGCGCCAGCTTGCCCAGATCAACAAGCGCCTGCAATTCAATCCCGGCAATCCGTCGTTCCACCCGGTGGCGGGGCCCGGCAGGAATACCAATGTGCCCAGCCTCATTGCGCCCCTGACCACTTCCAGTGTCATCGGCTGCACCGATTGTCACAACAGCGACAGCAGTCCGAAGGCCGGCGGCAGCGGACCCAACGGACCGCACGGATCGAGTTACTCACCGATGCTGGTGCGCCAGTATCAGACCCAGGATCCGAACGTGGAGAGTCCATCCGCCTATGCACTGTGTTACG
>JAYSOL010000043.1:0-8518 GCA_043723045.1 Gammaproteobacteria bacterium
AGTATCCGGCCGGGCATGCAATCGTTCGTTCTCCGGCTACAGACCATGCAAGTTGCCACGGGCTCGAACTGTCGCAAGTCCCAAGATTGCTGTAATCAATTAAGATAGCTGGCTATGCCATGGTTCCCCGGACCCCGATAGCTCTCCAAACCATACGACCAAGCCAGTGCAGTAACCGTAGGAACAGACGTCACACTGCAGGAACAAGTGGTATATCCCAGCCTATGATCCCCATCGGGAAGACAAACTGCGGCTGATCCTGCAGCGATTGCTTCGCCTTCGGTCGCAAACCTCGCAGTAGCGACTGGAAAAATACTACCTGGATTGGAAACGCCTATCGATACCCAAAAAGACCAAGGCCCCGCTTCTGCCGGACGGCATTCGATATCGGGCTGTTCACATAAGTGCTGCGCACGGACATCTGCGGCCCCCGCTATAATCGCCACCAACAGCAAAGATCGCCAGCCGCACACTTCGGACTTGAGCGCCTTGGTAAATGATGATGTATAACCATTTCCTCTCCCTGCGTGTTGTTTTGGCGTCCCGAGAACAAAGAGTCGCTGGAAAAGTATATTAGGACGAGGTGGTTGTCAACTGTGAGAGAGAGAAAGGCAGACGGTAACTTTGTGCGCGATTTGTCTATGAAAGTAGGAAGCGCGGGAGCTTGTTCCCGCCTGGTAAAGCGGCGGCACGCCGCCGCACTCCACACATTCCAGCGCCGACTCTCACAGCGACAAATGAAACTGCGCCTCGACGCAGGCCAGCAGGGCCAGCACCGGTGCCGGATCGGCAATAAATTGCGGCAACCGTTGCCCCCAGGGTAAACGCGGACGCGTGCCTTTAAACCAGTCTTCATCAGTCGTTGCGTAGCCATACCTGCCAGAGGATCCTGCGGTTGAATCTATAATTATGGGTGCGGCCACGAATGGCACTTACTTAAGCGGTTTCATCGTCAATGTAGGGCGGGTTAGGCACGGCATTGGTGCCGTAACCCGCCGGATGTGCCCGCGGGCACAGCGTAAAGAATGTCTTGTGTTGCTTCGCAACGCCTGGCGGGTTACGCAAACTACGCTAACCCGCCCTACATTTTGGCTTAAGTAAGTGCCATTCGGTGCGGCCACTATTGCTCACACCCAAGGTGTGCCTGTGCCGACCCGCCTTACGTTAGGTTACTGAAGAAGCAACCTTACGCCTGCCGCTCAATGGTCGCGATCGATATAATGAGCGAAGGCAGCAGTTCGTAGGGCGGGCGTCGACGAGCTCCGCTGGTGGGCAATGCCCGCCCTTGCACGTTACCCCTTGCAAGACCGGATCGAGCGCGATGGACGCGGCAATCCCCGTTTGGAGTGCGGGAGCTCGCTGCCGCTTTGTCGCAGCGGCGGCTACTGGTGGCGGCGGGCAACATGCTAGAATATCCGCCGAAACCACGCCACCACCCGCACCGACAACCCCGCGCCATGGGTCCACTCTTCCGCTACGCCGCTACCGCCGACCGCACCGACGTCCAGCGGCCCGGACGCCGTGCCCTCTTCGCCCTCCTGTCGTTACTGCTGCTATGGAGCACTGGCATCGGCGCATCCCCCATGGTCGAGGTTGCTGTCGAAGGTATCGACGGTGCGCCGCGCGATAACGTCCTGTTGTTCCTGAGTATCCAGCAGCAGCAGAGCCTGCCGGAAATATCCGAGAGCAGGATACGCCTGCTGCATGCCCGGGCCCCGGATGAAATCCGCGCGGCGCTGCAACCTTTCGGCTACTATCAGCCGCGCATTGACGGTACGCTCGTCTACCAGGACGACCACTGGCTCGCCACCTACCGCATCGACCTGGGCGAACCGGTGCGCATCACCGATATGGACGTGCACATCGACGGCGACGCCTCCACCGATCCTGAATTCCGCCTGCGCCTCGCCGATCTGCCCATCAAGCAGGGCGACATCCTCAACCATGCGCGCTACGAGGAGGCCAAGCGCGCGCTGCAGAACCTGGGCTCGCAGCGCGGCTATTTCGACGCCGAGCTGCTGCGCAGCGAGGTGCGTGTCGATGTCGCGCGCAACAGCGCCGGCGTATCGCTGCATTACGCCAGCGGTGCGCGCTACCACTTCGGCACGGTGTCTTTTCTGCAGGCCGACGGACTGGAGCTGCCCCTGCTGCAGCGCTACGTGCCGTTCAAACAGGACGACCCCTACGACAGCAACAAAATCCTGAAACTGCAAACCGCCTTGAGCGACAGCGAATATTTCCAGCAGGTGGATGTCGAACCGCGGCGCGACCGGGCGCAGGACCTGGCGGTGCCGGTGGACATAAAACTGACGTTACGCGACCGCGACAAATACACCCTGGGTGTGGGGTACGGCACGGATACCGGCGCCCGCGGAAAAATCGGCTGGGAACGGCGCATCGTCGATGCCGGCGGCAAACGCTTCTCCACCGAACTCAACGCCTCGCAGATCAACACCAGTATCACCGCCCGCTATCGCATACCGATAAAGAATCCACTCACCGACCAGGTCGTTATCACCGGCGGCTGGACCGACGATCACCCCGAGACCAGTGACAGCCAGACCCGGCTGCTCGGCATCAGTCGCAATCAGGCGCGCGGCGAATGGCGCGAGGCCTACTCGCTGAACTACCGGCACGAACGCTTTGTGACCGGCGAGGACAGCGGAAAATCCACCCTCTTCATCCCCCAGGTCAACTGGCTGCGCATCCGCGCCGACAACCGCATCAACACCACCCACGGCAGTCGTGTGCAGGTCGATTTTCGCGGCGCCGCGGTCAGCCTCGCCTCGGACGTGACGTTCTTTCAGACGCGGGTCAATGCGAAATTCATCCTGCCGGTGTCGGCGGCCGGGCGTTTACTGACACGCGTGGATGGCGGCCACACCAGCGTGAAGGATTTCGAGAATCTGCCGGCCTCGCTGCGCTTTTACACCGGCGGTGATCAGAGCATACGCGGCTATGCCTACAACAGCCTCGGCCCCCTGGACAGTCTCGGCAACGTGGCCGGCGGCAAATATCTGCTGGTGGGCAGCATCGAATACGAGCAACGCCTGTTTGAAAAATGGAGCGCGGCGACCTTCTATGACGTGGGCAATGCGTACAACGCCTCGTCCGAGGATTTCAAGCAGGGCGCCGGAGTGGGTCTGCGCTGGAAGTCACCCATCGGTCCGGTCAGGGTGGATGTGGCCTGGGCCTTGAGCGAGGAAGACCGTCCGTGGCGCTTCCATCTGGTGGTGGGGCCTGATCTATGAGACGCGTGTGGCTGGCTGCAACACTCATCCTGCTGTTGCTGATCATAGGCGGCATCGGTCTGCTGCTGACCAGCGAAACCGCGTTGCAGTGGTTGTTTCCGCGGGTCGCCTCATGGTCGGGCGGCGAACTGACCGTCAGCCAGCTACGCGGGCGTCTCATCGGTCCCATCAGCATGTCCGGTGTGGCGTACCGATCCAAGGCCTTTAGCGCCCGCGCCGACAGCCTGTCACTGGATTGGCAACCACGCTGGCTGCTCGGCGCCACGCTGCATCTCCAGCCGGTGCGCGTCGAACACCTGGTGGTCACTTTGCCGCAGGCGACGCCACCCGTGGCGGCGGCCACCCCGGGCACTGCGCCGGGCGTGCCCAGCGCCGTACGCCTGCCGTTTCGCATCGCGTTGCAGGAGGCGGAGATGGTGCACCTGGAGGTCATCGACCCAAAGAGCGCATCGCCGATACGCATCGACCGGGTGCAGTTTTCCCTGGCGGCCTTCGGCAACAGCGCACAGTTGGACAACGTACGCATCGAGGCGGGGGACTCTCACGCCGAACTCAGCGGACGCCTCGGACTGGCACCCACCGCCCCGGTCGACCTGACAGTACGCGGGGCCTGGGCGCAGGCCGGGCGACCCACGCTGGCCGGCGACGGACATATCCGCGGCAACCGCCAGCGCCTCAAAGTCGCTGCACACTTCAGCGCGCCGTTCAAGGGACAGCTCGATGCAACCCTGGACGCACCCTACACCCAGTTGCGTTGGAACGGTGTATTACAACTCAAAGAAATCACAGCGCAACAGATCAACGCCGCCTGGCCGGCGGTGCAACTGCGCGGACGCCTGGAGGGACACGGTAGCGCATCGCAACTGCAGGCCGAGGGCGAACTGGAGATGTCGGGCGCGGTCAGCGCTCAGGCACGGATCAAGCTCGCACTGGAACACCGGCCCCAGACCGGCATAGCTAAGTCGCCATCGACCCTGGCCGACTACCCCATGTCCTTGGAGCTGGACTGGCACACGCCGCCGATGACCGATACCCAACGCGGCCCGCTACTCTCGCATAGCGGCAAGCTGGTTCTGCATGGTGTTCCCGACCAATACAGCTTCAGTCTGAACAGCCAGCTCGATCACGCCACGTGGCATGCCATCACCCTGGCCGCCAGCGGCACGGGCGACACCACGTCACTGCGCGCCACGGCCCAGGCCAGCCTGTTCGATGGCAGCCTGGATGCCAGTAGCACCTGGCGCTGGTCGAAAAAACCTGACTGGCAGGTCCGGCTACGGGCAAAAAATATCAATCCCGCGCGCTATAACAACGACTGGCCGGGACGGCTGACCCTCGCCGCCGATCTGCGCGGCGACCACCAGCGCCTGCGGCTCGACAACGCCACCCTCGCCGGCACGCTGCGCGGTCAGCCGCTGCACCTGAACACGCGTCTCGCCATCGACGGCCAACGTTATACCCTCGAACATCTGACCGCACGCCTGGGCAGCGCCTCCGCCAATGCCTCGGGTAGCGTCACCGATGGCTATACGCTCACCTGGGATATCCAGGCACCGGACCTGTCGCATCTCCTGGCCGACGCGCGCGGTGCACTCTCAACCCGCGGCAGTCTGGCGGGACCACGGCGCGCACCACGGGTGAACGCCAGCCTCCAGGGCGAAGGTCTCGTGTTGCGCGGCTACGGCGCCAAACGCCTGACGTTGCAGCTCGACCTGGACATGCAGGACAAACAGGATTCCAGCACGCGCCTCGAACTCGCCGGATTCATCGCGCCCCAGGGCGACCTCAAGTCGATCACGCTGCAGGCCAAGGGTCGGTTGCACGAACATTCCATCGATCTGGCGCTGGACGCGGGTGGTACCCACGCCAAGGCGGGCCTGCACGGGGCATTCTTGAAAAATGTCTGGAAGGGAATGCTGACCGACGGCGAGCTGAGTTCCGAGGCGGCGGGCGCGTGGCGTCTGGAACGCCCCGCGGCCCTGGTCGCCGGGGCGGACGAGGTCCGCATGGCGGAAGGGTGTCTGCGTCAGGAACCGGGGCGGGTTTGCGCACAAGGCGCGTGGCGCCGGCTTAGGGGCGGGGACGGGTCGGCCATGGCGCGACACTTCCCGCTGTCCCTGATCCAGCCGCTGTTTCTGCAAGACATCGGCCTGACCGGCAAACTGGATGCCGATGTCGTGGCGCGCGTGCCCCATGCCGGCGCAGCGTCGGCCACCGCCGAGTTGCGCTTCTCCCCCGGCAGTGTGCGCTACCCGGCAAGCGGCGAACTGCAGGTGCAGGTGGAATACGACACGGCGAGCGCCCACCTACGGGCGGCGGATGGACGTGCACAGTCGCGTATCGGCCTGCGGCTCAAAAACCAGGGCACGCTGGACGCCAACCTGGCGTTTCCCCTGACCCTGCCGGACACACCCCCGCCGGCCGATGTCTCCCTGCAGGGCGACATCAACGCGGCCTTCCATGACCTGACGCCGCTGGCGCTGTTTTTTCCCCAGTTCTACCAGACCCGTGGCACCCTCGACGCCAACTGGCAGGTGCGCGGCACCCTCGAACGTCCACGTCTCAGCGGACAACTCACGCTCAACGACGGCGCTGCGGATATTCCGCGCTTAGGCATACACCTGCGGGAGACACGCGTGACCCTGAGCGGTGACGGCAGCGACGTGCTGAGTGTCAAAGGCCGCATGCTCTCGGGCAAGGGCACGCTCGACCTCGATGGCAGCATCGATCTGCGCGCCGATGCCGCCTGGTCCGCCGCACTGCACCTCAGCGGCAACCATTTCGAACTGGCCAACACGCCGGAGATTTTTCTGCTGGCCACACCGGACCTGACCCTGGATGTGCGGCCGCGCACCCTGCGCCTGGATGGCAAGATCGACATCCCCGAAGGGCGCATCGCACCCAAGGATCTGGCACGCGCCACGCTGGCCTCCTCCGACGTGGTGATCATCGGCCCCGACGCGGCGTCGGGGCCGACGGCGAAGTGGAAGGTCTACAGCCGCGTGCAGCTCAACCTGGGGGAGAAAATTCATTTTTCCGGATTTAATTTCAACGGCGACATCACCGGCAACATCATTACCGCGGACGAACCGGAGCGGCCGACCACCGCCTTGGGTGAGCTGCGCGTGGTGCAGGGCCAATACACTATTTACCGCCAGGAACTCAAGGTCGAACGCGGGCGCCTGATCTTTGCCAGCGGCCCCATCGGCGACCCCGGACTGGACATGCGCGCCGTGCGCCGCACCGGCGACGTGCTCGCCGGCGTGCAGGCGCGCGGCACACTCAAATCCCCCGAGTTGACATTGTTCTCGGAACCCAGCATGAGCGATACCGACACCCTCTCCTATCTGATGCTGGGGCGGCCGGCGGATCAGGCCGGGCGCGCGGACGGCGAGCTGCTGTATCAGGCCGCCACGTCCCTGGGGGCGGCAGGCGGCGAACTGCTGGCGAAGAAAATCGGCAATGTGTTCGGCATTAAGGATGTGAGCATACAGACGGGCACCACCCCCACGGATACGGCGCTGGTCATCGGCACGTATCTGTCACCGCGCCTCTACATCAACTACGGCATCGGTCTGCTGGAACCGGTCAATACCTTCCGCATGCGCTATAAGCTGAACAAGAACTGGCAGTTTCAGAGCGAGACCGGCGTATACAGCGGCGCCGATATTCTCTACACCATCGAGCGCTGAGTCCCGGTGGTGTTCAGCCCGCGGCGGTGAGACGCCGCAAGGCCTCCTGATACTTCTCCGCCGTGCGCTGCGCCACCTCCGGCGGCAGCACCGGCCCCGGCGCCTGTTTGTTCCAGTCCAGGGTCTCCAGATAATCGCGCACGTATTGCTTGTCGAAGCTCGGCGGGTTGGCGCCCGGTGCGTAGCTGTCCGCCGGCCAGAAGCGCGACGAGTCCGGCGTCAACGCCTCGTCGATGAGGGTGAGCGTGCCGTTGTCGTCGACACCGAATTCGAACTTGGTGTCGGCGATGATGATGCCGCGGGTCAGGGCGTAGGCGGCCGCCTCCTTGTAGAGCGCCAGACTGGTGTCGCGCACCTGTTGCGCCAGCTTCTTACCCAGCAACTCCTCGGCCTGGGTAAAGCTGATGTTCTCATCGTGCGCGCCCAGCTCCGCCTTGGTGGACGGCGTGAAAATCGGTTCGGGCAGTCTGTCCGCCTCGCGCAGCTTGGCGGGCAAAGCTATGCCGCACACCGTGCCGGACTTTTTGTATTCCTTCCAACCGGAACCCACGAGGTAACCGCGCACGATGGCCTCGACCGGCAGGGCCTTGAGCTTGCGCACCACGATGGCGCGACCCTCGACCTGGGCGCGCTCCTGCGGATCGCTGATCACCTGGGCCAGCGGTATGCCCGTCAGGTGATTGGGGATGATGTGGCGCGTGCGCTCGAACCAGAAGTTGGACAGCGCCGTCAGCAGCGCGCCCTTGCCGGGGATGGGGCTCGGCAACACCACGTCGAAGGCGGACAGGCGATCACTGGTCACGATGAGCATATGTTTTGCGTCGATATCGTAGATATCGCGCACCTTACCGCGGTTGATGAGGGGCAGGCTCTTGAGATTCGAGTTAAACAGGGCTTCGATCATGTCAGGTTCCGCTGGTTGATGTTGGTATCTAAAAAGTCTTTAAAGAAAATTAACCGCCAAGAACGCCAAGCGGTTCAAAATCGGCATCAAGACATGCATTGTAAAACAACTTGCGCACCCATCCCAGACACACCGTTCACCACTTCACCACATGCACGTGCTCAAGTGTCCGGCCGAGAAACCGCTCGCCGATCTGCTGAAACCGCTGCGGCACATCGGTAACGTAAAACTGGTAAGCCGGCGGGTTGCGGCCGGTGTTCGCCAACGCTGCGCTCGCCAGCTGCTCCCGCGCCAGGGCCGCCATATTATCCGCCGAATCCACCAGCACCACGTCCGGCCCGACCACGTCCTGCAGCAACGGTCTCAGCAGGGGGTAGTGGGTGCAGCCGAGTACCAGGGTATCGATGTCCGCAGCCAGCAGTGGTTGGAGATATTCCACCGCGGTCATGCGCGTAACCGGATGATCCAGCCAGCCCTCCTCCACCAGGGGCACAAACAACGGGCAGGCCTGGGACTGGATGGAGATGTGGGGATTCAGCGCATGGATGGCACGGTCGTAGGCGCCACTGTGCACGGTGGTCAGGGTGCCAATCACGCCGACACGTTGATTGCGCGTCTGCGCCACGGCATTACGCGCGCCGGCGTCGATCACATCCAGCACCGGCACTGGC
>JAYSOL010000044.1:0-18716 GCA_043723045.1 Gammaproteobacteria bacterium
GGAACGACCAACTCCCTCGTCGCCACGGTGCGCAGCGGCCTGGCCGATACCCTGCCAGACGCACAGGGCCGTCACCTGCTGCCGTCCGTGGTGCGCTACCTGTCGGCCACCGATATCCGCGTGGGTGACGAGGCCCTGGAAGCCGCGGCGGACGATCCGCTGAATACCATCGCGTCGGTTAAACGCCTCATGGGTCGGGGTCTTGCGGACATCAAGAAGCTCGGCGATGCCCTGCCTTATGAGTTCGCCTCCACGGCGTCCGGCATGCCGCGTATCCATACCGTGGCGGGCGACCGCAGCCCGGTGGAGATCTCCGCGGAAATCCTGAAACACCTGAAGCAGCGCGCCGAGACCACCCTGGGCGGCGATCTGGTCGGCGCCGTGATCACGGTTCCGGCCTACTTCGACGATGCGCAGCGCCAGGCGACCAACGACGCGGCGCGCCTGGCGGGCTTGAATGTGCTGCGACTGCTGAGCGAGCCCACGGCCGCCGCGGTGGCGTACGGCCTGGATAACAACGCCGAAGGCGTTTTCGCCGTTTACGACCTGGGTGGCGGCACCTTCGATATTTCGATCCTGCGGCTGAATCGCGGTGTCTTCGAGGTCCTGGCCACGGCCGGCGACTCGGCCCTGGGGGGCGATGATCTGGATCACGCCATCGCCACGTGGATGATGGCCGGGGCCGGTGTCGGCATGGATGCGGACCGTGGGACGCTGCGACGTCTGGCGCGGGATGCGCGGACGGCGAAACACGCGCTGACCGAACAGGAGCAGGTGGCGCTGCGGGTGCAACGGCCGGACGGCACAGCTTGGCAGGCCAGCTTGACGCGCACCCATCTGCATCGGTTAGTCGACCCGCTGATCGAAAAAACCCTGGGTCCGTGCCGCCGTGCCCTGCGGGATGCCGCCATCAAGCCTGCGGATATCGAGGCAGTGGTTCTGGTAGGCGGCTCCACCCGTATGCCCCGGGTGCGCGCGAAGGTCGCGGAGTTCTTCGGCCGCGCGCCGCTGACGGACATCGATCCGGACAAGGTCGTGGCCATCGGTGCGGCACTGCAGGCGGATGTGCTGGCCGGCAACAAGCCGGATGCGGACATGTTGCTGCTGGATGTCATTCCGTTGTCCCTGGGCATCGAGATTATGGGCGGCATGGTGGAGAAGATCATTCCCCGCAACTCGCCCATTCCTATCGCCAAGGGACAGGAGTTCACCACCTTCAAGGACGGCCAGACCGCCATGGCGATCCATGTGTTGCAGGGTGAGCGCGAATTGGTGGACGACTGCCGCTCCCTGGCGCGTTTCGAACTGCGTGGCATTCCGCCCATGGTGGCGGGCGCCGGCCGCATCCGCGTGACCTTCCAGGTGGACGCCGATGGTTTGTTGAGTGTCGCCGCGCGCGAACAGACCCGCGGGGTGGAGGCGAACATCGTGGTGAAGCCCTCCTACGGGCTGACCGATGCGGAAATCGAACAGATGCTGCGCGATTCCATCGAACACGCCACAGGCGACAGCGCGGCGCGGGCCTTGCGCGAAATACAAGTGGATGCGGAGCGCGTCGATGCCGCCGTGGTGGCCGCCCTGGCGGCGGACGGCGAGACCCTGCTCAGCCCGGCGGAGCGTGCCACCATCGATGGCCGGCTGGAAGCGCTGCGTGTCGTGCGTGCCGGCAGCGACGGCAAACGGATTAAACAGGCCATCGAGTCGCTGGATGCCGCCACCCAGGATTTTGCCGCACGCCGTATGGACGTCGGTATCCGCCAGGCCCTGGCGGGGCACCGGCTGGACGAATTCAAATAGGAATCACCGATGACGAAGTTGACGTTTTTACCGCATGCGGAGATTTGTCCCGAAGGCGCCACCATCGACGCCGAGCCGGGTATCAGCATCTGCGATGCCGCCCTCGATGCAGGGATACACATCGAGCATGCCTGCGAAAAGGTCTGCGCCTGCACCACCTGCCACGTTATTTTGCGCACAGGGTTTAATTCCCTGGCGTCGGCGGAAGAAAAAGAAGAGGACCTGCTGGACAAGGCCTGGGGGCTGGAGCCGACCTCGCGCTTGAGTTGCCAGGCCCGGGTGGGGGATCAGGATCTGGTGATCGAGATCCCCAAGTATACGATCAACATGGTTTCCGAGACCCATTGAGGCCGGAGGAGACGGTATGCCACTAAAATGGACCGACAGCCTGGAGATCGCCCTGGCCCTGCAGGACAAGTTCCCGGATATCGACCCGCGGCAGGTCCGATTCACCGACTTGATGTTGTGGGTGCGGGAGTTGGACGAATTCTCCGACGATCCCGGCCATTGCGGCGAAAAGATACTTGAAGCCATCCAGCTGGCCTGGATCGACGAAGCTGGATACTGACTCGACTGGCACTGACGTAGGTCCTAGAACCCGTAGGGTGGGCATCGCCCACCAGCGGAGTCTATCGACGCCCCGTGTGGTGGGCGATGCCCACCCTACGAGCGACTGACCCCTTTCGGCCTTCCCCGAGGCAGATTCAACGCTCACTCTGCGGGCAGGGGCGGGCCCACACGGGACGGCCGGTCTTTGATGGTAAGACCGGTTTGATTGTGTGTCTGCCCTCGAACCGTTAAACTACGGAATTTAAACGTAAAGGCCGGAAACGCATCCGGCCAGCCCGGCCACCTGGCCTCTAGACAATATTATTGGAGTTTTCATGGCGTTAGAACGCACTTTTTCCATCGTCAAACCGGATGCGGTGGCGAAAAATCACATCGGCGAGATCTATGCGCGCTTCGAGAAGGCCGGCCTGCGCATCGTGGCGGCTAAAATGCTGCATCTTACCCAGTCCCAGGCGGAAGGTTTTTATGCGGTCCACAAGGAACGCCCGTTCTTTAAAGATCTGGTGAAGTTCATGGTGTCCGGCCCGGTGATGCTGCAGGTGCTGGAGGGTGAAAACGCCGTGCAGAAGAACCGCGACATCATGGGCGCCACCAATCCACAAAACGCCGCAACCGGCACCATCCGCAAGGATTTTGCCGCAAGCGTAGAGGAAAACGCCGTGCACGGCTCCGACGCCGCGGACACCGCGCGCGCCGAGATCAGCTACTTTTTTCCTGAAATCGCCCTCTGTCCGCGTACACGTTGAGAGTGAGTCCCATGCCCTCCGCTGATGCCGTCAACCTTCTCGGCCTGGATCTCCCGGGCCTGAAGGCGTTTTTTGCCGGCATCGGCGAAAAACCGTTTCGTGCCGGCCAGATCATGCAGTGGATCCATCACTATGGCGTGTCCGATTTCGATGCCATGACCAACATCAGCAAGGACCTGCGCGCGCGCCTGAAAGAGACGTCCGTGATCGCCGTACCGGAGATCGTGTTGGACCGGGTGGCCGAGGATGGCACGCGCAAGTGGCTGTTGCGGCTGGCGGATGGCAATTGCATCGAGTCGGTCTTCATACCGGAGGACTACCGGGGCACCTTGTGTGTTTCATCCCAGGTCGGTTGCGTGTTGAACTGTTCCTTTTGTTCCACCGCGCGGCAGGGCTACAACCGCAATCTCACCAGCGCCGAGATTATCGCCCAGGTGTGGGTGACCAACCGTGCCCTGAACCGCGATCCCAAGGGCGAGCGCATTATCACCAATGTGGTCATGATGGGCATGGGCGAGCCGTTGCTGAATTTCGACAATGTGTTGCCGGCCATGCAGATCATGCTGGATGACATGGCCTATGGCCTGTCGAAGCGGCGGGTGACACTGAGCACCGCGGGTGTGGTGCCGATGCTGGATCGCCTGCGAGAGGCCTGCCCGGTGAGTCTCGCGGTGTCCCTGCATGCGCCGAATGACGCACTGCGCGATCAATTGGTGCCCCTCAACAAGAAGTATCCCATCGCGGAACTGCTGGCCGCGTGCCGGCGTTATGTGGCCGGTGATAATCGTCGGCGTGTGACGTTCGAGTATGTGATGCTCGCCGGTGTCAACGACACACCGGCGCATGCGCGCGAGCTGGCGCGACTGCTGCAGGATGTACCCTCCAAGGTAAATCTTATACCGTTCAATCCGTTTCCCGATTCCGGATACCAGCGCTCGGAACGCGAGGTGATCGATCGTTTCCGCGATATTCTGATGCGCGCCAACCTGACCACCATGACACGCAAGACGCGCGGCGATGACATCGATGCCGCCTGCGGTCAGTTGGCAGGAAAGGTAATGGATCGCACCCGGCGTTCACTCAAACGCGCGCCCGCTCCAGGGACCGCTCAATGAATATCTTAATCTCCACAGCAGTGCATTTTGTCACGCTGCTTCTGTTGGGTGTGGCGCTGTCCGCCTGCAGTTCCGCCGAGACACGCAGTCGTGATGCCGGTAACGTAAAGCTGGTCGGCATCTATACCGAACTTGCCACCGGCCACCTCATCCTCAACCAGACAGAGGCTGCCCTGCAGGAGATGAACAAGGCCTTGGCCATCGATGCGGACGATTCGCAGGCCAACAACATCATGGCGCTGGTCCAGCAGCGCCTGCGCGACGACGACAAGGCGGAGAAGTATTTCCAAAAGGCCATCGACAGCGATGCCACCAATGCTGAAGCGCACAACAATTACGCGGTGTTTCTCTGCGAGCATGGACGGGTAAAGGATGCCATTGATCATTTCGATAGCGCTCTCGGCAATCCGCTCTATCGTTCGCAGGAGAAAGCCAACCTCAATGCCGGTATGTGTCTACAGCAGCGTCCGGTGGCCGGCCTGTCGTCGGTAAAATATTTCCGCAACGCGCTGGCGGCAAATCCACGCTCGACCATCGCGCTTCACAAAATGGCGTTGATCAGTTTCGAATCCGGGCAGCCGCTCGCCGCGCGCGGATTCATGCAGCGTTTTTTCGAAGTATCCCAGGACTCTCCTGAGGCCCTGTTGCTGGCGGTAAAGATTGAAAAGGCACTCGGGGCCAGGGATACCCAGGCGAACTACGCCTTCCGGCTGCGGGGAAAGTTTCCCAATTCGGAAGAGGCCAAACAACTCGCCAAGATAACAGGCAGGTAAGCGAAAGGTTAGGGTGATGGATAACGATCAAAACAATTGTTCACAGGGTTCCGGACCGGGAAGTCTATTGTGCCAGGCGCGTGTCGCGCAAGGCCTGAGCCGGGAGGAGGTGGCGCAACGGCTGCATCTGGCGCCGCGCCAGATCGTCGCCCTGGAAAACGACGATTACGCCAATCTGCCCGGTCCCACCTATGTGCGTGGTTATCTGCGGGGTTATGCCAATCTGCTCGGACTGAAACCCGAGCGTATACTTGCGGCCTACGCCACGTTGTCGGGTAGCAGCAAGAAACATAGCTTGAGCAGCCTGGCGCCCAAGGAGGAGATCACCAGCCAAGACCATCAGGTCAAGTTCGCGACCTATGTGGTGGTCGCGATCGTGCTTGGGCTGGCAGTGACATGGTGGCAGGGACGCGAGGTCGAGCCGAGCAAGCCAAGCACGGAGCAGGTGGCGGCGCTGTCGCCCGCAACGCAGCTGGGCGAAGGCGCTCCGACAGATTACGCCGTGCCCATGGACCAGGCCAACACCGGTGATGTGTCGATGGGTGGGCCCGATGTGCCGGTCGCCACGCCGACCGGTCCCGCCGCTGCCCTCACCCCCGAGCGGGTGGGCAGCGTGCCGACGCCGCCGGTGGCGACGCCCGTGCGCGACCGAGCGGTGACTGCCAAGCCCGTGCCGACACCCATGGCCGTGGTGCCCACGCCGCTGGTGAGTGGCGCACAGACGAGCACGCCGGTTGCCGGTACGCCCCCTGGAGTACGCGCCAGCCTGGTGTTATATGCCGATGAGGAGAGCTGGATCGATGTACGTGATGCCTCACAGAATAAATTGATCTACGAAACCGTTCCCGCCGGGCGCCGCGTCGTGCTGGAGGGCGCCGTACCGCTCAAGCTGTTTATCGGGAACGCCCCGGGGGTGAGGGTCGAGTTCAATGGCAAACCCCATGATATCAGTCCATACAAGCGTGGACTGATCGCGCGTTTTACCCTGGGTCAAGAACTCGTGCCGCGCTCCGACAACGCGACGGGCCGCTGATATGCACAATCCGAGTCCTATCGTACGCCGCAAGAGTCGACAGATCATGGTCGGCAAGGTCGCTGTCGGCGGCGATGCGCCCATCAGCGTGCAAAGCATGACCAATACCGAGACCTGTGACGTGGCGGCCACTGTGGCACAGGTGCAGGCGCTGGCGAATGCCGGCGCCGATATCGTGCGCATCTCCATCCCCTCGATGGAGGCGGCGGAGGCGTTCGCCAAAATCCGTCAGCAGGTGAGCATCCCGCTGGTCACCGATATTCATTTCGATTACAAGATCGCCCTGCGGGTGGCGGAACTCGGCGCCGATTGTCTGCGCATCAACCCGGGCAACATCGGACGCGAGGATCGCGTGCGCCAGGTGGTGGACGCCGCGCGCGACCGCAATATCCCCATACGCATCGGCGTCAATGCCGGCTCCCTGGAAAAGGATCTGCAAAAGAAATACGGCGAGCCGACACCGGACGCCCTGGTGGAATCCGCCATGCGCCACATCGACCATCTGGAGCGGCTCGATTTCCACAACTACAAAGTGAGCGTCAAGGCGTCGGACGTGTTCATGGCGGTGGCGGCGTATCGCAAACTCGCAGCACTTACCGATCAACCGCTGCACCTGGGCATCACCGAGGCCGGCAGTTTCCGTTCCGGCGCGGTGAAATCCGCCATCGGCCTTGGCATGCTGCTGGCGGAAGGCATCGGTGACACCATACGTATATCCCTGGCGGCCGATCCGGTGGAAGAGGTAAAAGTCGGTTTCGACATTCTCAAGAGCTTGCGCATCCGCAGCCGCGGCATCAATCTTATCGCCTGTCCCTCTTGCTCGCGTCAGGAGTTCGACGTGATCGGTACGGTCAATGCGCTCGAGGCCCGACTCGAAGACGTGCGCGAATCCATGGACGTCGCGGTGATCGGCTGTGTGGTCAATGGGCCGGGCGAGGCACGCGAGGCACAGGTGGGTCTGGCCGGCGGCAGTCCGAACCTGCTGTATATCAATGGCCAGCCGGACCACAAGGTGGGCAAGGAACAGCTGGTTGACGAACTCGAGCGTGTCATTCGTGAGCAATTGCGCCAGCGTTCGGAGCAGGGCGATGCCCCCAAGAGCGCCCACAAAACCGTTCCGATAAAACAGATAGGCTGAGGACATTCCCGTGAGCAAGGCCATCCAGGCCATTCGAGGGATGAATGACCTCCTGCCGGACAATCTCGGTCTGTGGCAGCACATCGAGCAAACCGCCAGCGCGGTGCTGTCCGCCTATGGCTATCGCGAGATCCGCTTTCCCATCCTGGAAAAAACCGAGCTCTATCGCCGCTCCATCGGCGAGGTGACCGACATCGTTGAAAAGGAGATGTATACGTTCGACGACCGGAACGGCGACAGCCTGACGTTGCGTCCGGAAGGCACGGCGGGTTGCGTGCGCGCCGGAGTCGAAAACGGTTTGTTGCACAACCAATACCAGCGCTTGTGGTACGCCGGACCGATGTTCCGGCACGAGCGGCCGCAGAAAGGCCGCTACCGGCAATTCCATCAGATTGGTGTCGAGGCGTTTGGCATGGAAGGGCCGGATATCGATGCGGAATTGATTCTCTTGAGCGCCAGACTTTGGCGCGCCTTGGGATTACGCGAGCTGTCATTGCAGATCAATACCCTGGGCACCGCCGAGTGCCGCCTCCACTACCGCCGGAAGCTCGTGGAGTATTTCGAACACCACCACTCGGTGCTGGACGACGACAGCAAGCGGCGACTCGGTAGTAACCCCCTGCGGATACTGGACAGCAAGAATCCGGCCATGCAGGGGATGATCTCCCAGGCCCCGAGCCTGCTCGAGCATCTTGATGCGATGTCGCGCGCGCACTTCGAGCAGCTCAAGTCCACTCTGGACGATGCCGGTATCACCTACAGCGTTAACCCGCGACTGGTGCGCGGCCTCGACTATTACACCCGTACGGTGTTTGAGTGGGTGACCGACGCCCTTGGATCGCAAGGCACGGTGTGCGCAGGTGGACGTTATGACGGCCTGGTGGAGCAGCTGGGTGGGCGCCCGACCGCGGCCGCCGGATTCGCCCTCGGCATGGAGCGCCTGGTGGAACTGGCCGCGCAACAGCAGATCACCGGACGCAACATCACGCCGCATGTCTATTTCGCCCTGTTGGGAGATGCCGCTTCCATCCGCGGCCTGCAGCTGGCGGAATTGCTGCGCGATCAGGGGCTGCGCGTCGAATGCAACTGCGGCGGCGGTTCGCTCAAGAGCCAGATGAAACGTGCCGACCGCAGCGGTGCGGCGTTTGCACTGCTGTTGGGGGAATCCGAGGTCCTGGCCGACCTGGTGAGCATTAAGAATCTGCGCGCGGACGAAGCGCAGATCCAATTACCTGTTACCGAAGCCGTTGCCCTGATCAAGCAGCGTCTTGCTATCGACTGATTACATTTAATACGAACCTCCACGGAGAGACGCTTTTGGACACTTATAATGCAGATGAAGAACTCGAAAAACTGAAGTCCTGGTGGAAGAGCTACGGCAACTCAGTGATCGCCGGTATCGTCCTGGGTGTGATGTTGCTGGGCGGTATCACTTATTGGAAACAATACAAGGCCGAGCGTGCCACCCAGGCCTCGATGTTGTATGACACGCTGATCGCCAGCGCCACACAAAACAATGCGGTGGCTATGGGTGATGCCGGAACCAAGCTCATCAGCGATTATTCCGCCACGGCCTATGCCGGCAAGGCGGCGTTGATACTGGCGAGGCTCAGCTACGACTTCGCCGATGTCGAGGGTGCACGCAAACATCTGCAGTGGGCCGTGGACCACGCGACTGAAACGACCACCCGGCAGGTGGCACGTCTGCGCTTGGCGCGGATACTCATCGAGCAAAACGCCCTCGACCAGGCACTGGTGCTGGCCAATGTCAGCGACACGGGCGGCTTCGCCTCTGAGTACCAGGAGTTGCGCGGCGACATTTTTCTCGCCCAGGGTAAAAAAGCCGAAGCAGGCAGCGCCTATGGCAAAGCCCTGGAAGGCCTGACAAAAGGTTCAGCCTACGAGCGCGTGTTGAAAATGAAGCTCGACGACCTCGGCCCGGATAATACCGCCTTGGAACCGGAGCAAATAAAATGATCCGCACAGCAACCAGGCGAGCGGTTTGCGCGCAGCGCAAGAAGCGAGTAGGGGCGCGTGGTGCGGACCCAAAAATGATCCGCACAGCAACCAGACGCGCCGGTATTTTGCTGCCGCTGCTGTCCCTGACGTTGGCCGCGACGCTCAGCGCCTGCAGCTGGCTAAAAAGCGACGACAGCAACATCGCGCCGCCGGCCGAGCTGGTCGACATCACGCAGCCTGCCGGCGTCAATACAGTCTGGTCGCGGGATCTGGGTGCCGGTGCCGGCAAGCGTTTCCTGAAACTCGATGCCAGAGTGGCGGATGCGGCGATTTATGCCACCGACCGCAAGGGTCATGTGTATGCCTTGGAAAAAGAATCGGGGCGCATACTGTGGGACAGCAAACTCAAGCTTGATATTTCCGCTGGCGTAGGCGTGGGCGATGGTCTGGTGCTGGCGGGCACCAGCAAAGGTGAACTGCTTGCGCTGGCCAAAGACACCGGTAAGCAACAATGGAAGGTCGGCCTGACGAGCGAGATCCTGGCGCGCCCTGCGGTCGATCTCGGCGTGGTGGTCGTGCAGACGGTGGATGGTAAGGTGTTTGCCCTTGCGGCGGCCGATGGTAAGCAATTGTGGCGGCAGGAGCGCAGTGAGCCAGCCTTAAGTCTGCGCGGTACCAGCGCCCCGCTGGCGATCGGCGGTATCGTACTGACTGGTTTTGCCAGCGGCAAACTCAGCGCCTTCCAGCTGAAGGACGGCCACATGCTGTGGGAAATTCCCGTAGCGGAACCACACGGACGCAGCGAGATCGAACGCCTGGTGGATGTCGACGTGCAGCCGGTGGTGGTCGGTAAGCATATGTATGCAGCCGCCTACCAGGGCAAGCTGATCGCGTTCGATCTGGAAAACGGACGCATACTCTGGTCGCGTGAGGTGTCGACCTATAGCGGTCTGGATGCTGACGCCAATAATATCTATGTGACTGACGAGAAAGACACGGTCATGGCCTTGGATATGAACACCGGCGCTACCGTATGGAAACAGGAGCAGTTGCACGGCCGCCGGTTGAGCGCGCCCACGGTCAGCGGCGAGACGGTCGCCGTCGGGGATTTCGACGGCTATGTCCATTGGCTGTCGCGCACGGATGGTCATTTCATTGCGCGCAGCCGCCCAAGCCGCGCTGCGATTCTGTCCAAACCGCTGGCGGACGCCAGCAATCTTTACGTCTATAGCCAGGACGGCTCACTCATCGCACTACGTCTCAGTGCGCAACCGTAAACCCGTGTCGCCAGCACGACACCTGAGTCGCTGACCCATGAAACCCGTCATTGTCCTGGTCGGCCGCCCCAACGTCGGCAAATCCACGCTGTTCAACGCGTTGACGCGCAGTCGCGACGCCCTGGTGGCGGACGAGCCGGGTCTGACGCGTGATCGTCAGTATGGTAATGGTCGTGTCGGCGACCGCCCGTATATCGTGGTCGACACCGGCGGCATAACGCAGGAGACCGATGCGCTGCGCGCGGTCATGTCCGTGCAGACGCAACAGGCCATGGAAGAGGCGGACGCCATTATCTTTCTCACAGACGGCCGCGCCGGCATCAACACCATCGATCGCGGCATCGCGGAAAATCTCCGGCGGCGCGGCAAGCAGGTCATTCTGGCGGTCAACAAGACGGAAGGCATGGACCCGGTACTGGCCACGGCGGATTTCCACTCCCTCGGTCTGGGCGTGCCGGTAGCGCTTTCCGCGGCGCACGGCGACGGCCTGCATGGCCTCATGCAGCGCGCCCTGGCGAATGTGCCGCACGTGCAGGAAGAGGCGCCGGAGGACGGCGGGGCGCCGCGCATCGCCGTGGCCGGCAGACCGAATGTCGGCAAGTCCACCCTGGTCAATGCGCTGCTGGGCGAGGAGCGCGTGGTGGTGTTCGACCAACCCGGTACAACACGCGACAGCATACGCATACCCCTTGAGCGTCAGGACAAGCACTACATCCTGATCGATACGGCGGGCGTGCGTAAGCGCGGCCGCATTACCGACGTGCTGGAGAAATATTCCGTCATCAAGACCCTGCAGGCGATCGAAGAAGCCAACGTGGTGGTACTGGTGCTGGATGCGCGTCAGGAGATCAGCGAACAGGATGTGAGCCTGGCCGGTTATATTCTGGAGCAGGGTCGTTCCGTGGTGCTCGCGGTCAACAAATGGGACGGCATAGAGGACGCCCAGCGTGAATGGATCAAGCGCGAGCTCGAGCGCAAGCTGCCGTTTCTGTCCTTCGCCAGTCTGCACTTCATTTCGGCACTCAATCACACCGGTATCGGCGGCCTGTTTCCCGCCATCGACCGGGCGTTTCTCTCGGCGCGCAAGGTGCTGCCGACGCCGCGTCTGAACAAGGTGATGCAGCTGGCGGTACAGGCCACGCCGCCGCCCATTTATCACGGCCGCCGCATCAAACTCACGTTCGCCCACCAGGGCGGCAAGAACCCGCCGCGCGTGGTGATACACGGCAACCAGGTGGCGGCGGTGCCGGAATCCTATCAACGTTATTTGTCCAATGTATTTCGCAAGGCGTTTCGTTTGGAAGGTACGCCGGTGATGATCGAATTCGTGCAGGGCGAAAACCCGTACGAAGGCAAAAAGAAAGTCCTCACCCGGCGCCAGCACGAGGCAGCGAAACGTATCCGCCGCATCCGCAAGAAAAAATACGCGGATTGACCGCGCGCGCATACTCGCCGCGCGTTTAAAACCACTCTTCTGCCAGATAGCCGGCGGCGTCGCTGATGCCGCTGGGGTTGATGCGCGGCTGCTCCGCCGTGGCCCACAATTGCTCCAGCGCGCCGGCCAACTCCCCGCGTTCGAATTCCCCCCGTCCCAGCTCCCGACAACGAGCGTGCTGCTCCAGCCAGTCGACCAGATACGGCTCTTCCGGCCAGTCGTCGCGTTTGACATACAGCATGGGGGTAGCATTACACGCGGCTTCGCTGAACGTGCCATACCCGGGTTTGCCGATGAGGGCATCGCAACTGCGTATAAGATCCGGGAACGGAATTGCCAGGGACTCGATACCGGTGGTGTCCGCGCGGTTGGGTTTCCATGCGGCGGGTAGCAACCAGTGCACACCCGGCAGACGCGGCCAATGCTGTATGTCCACCTGGGTGGCGATGCCGCCGAGGGTGACCAGCACCAGCCGGGTGGCGCCATCGAGGTGCAGCTGTTGGCGGACGTGCGCACGCCGTGTGTTGCCGATGCGCGCCACGGGTCCGATGGGTCGGCACCGGAGTAAGGTGTCCATGGGCATGCCCGGTTCGAGACGCAGAAAACACGCGGCGCTATTGTAGGCGGCCAGTATCTGCGCATGGATCGCGGAGGCCTCAGGCAGTTCGCCGCAGAAGTGTTGATATATATCCGCCCAGTTGAGCGACGACATGGCCACCGCGGGTATGCCGGCGTGTGCCGCCGCCGCCAACTGCAAATAGGGCACGTTGGCGAGTAACAGGTCCGGCGCGAGTGCGCGCAGGGTCTGCGCGCTGCGCTCTACGGCGTGCTGCCAGGCACGATGCAATTCCCGGTAGGCATCGGCGCTGGCTACGCGTTGCACGTCGAAGGCGGATGTCATGAGCATGCCGATATCGTTTTCCAGGTGCGCGAGTTCCCAGGCGCCGTCAAACTGCTCCCGCAATAGGGCGCGTGGTGCATGGCTGGCGATGGTCAGACGCAGCGACGGCCGTAGTGCACGCAAGCGGTTGATCACCGGGGCGGTCTGGGAGATGTGGCCGTAACCATGGGCGGACAGGGCGACGAGCAGATGGGGCGAATGATCCATGGAGGGTGCCGAGGCGCGAAAGGTGGGTGTCAGTTTTTATCCATGGACGTTTGCGCGGCCGGGGTTTCTGTTTTGTCTTCGGCAGGCGTTGCCTTGTCATCCGCAGTATCCGCGGGAAGAAACAACGCCGGATCCACGCGGCTGTTGTTGAGGCTGATGCCCCAGTGTAAATGCGCGCCGGTGACGCGCCCGGTACGGCCAACTTCACCGATCACCTCGCCGCGCTTCACAATTTGGCCGGGCTGCACGCCGATTTTATGCAGGTGATTGTACATGCTGATGAGTCCCTGCCCGTGGTCGAGGAATATGCTATTGCCATTGAAGAAATAATCGCCGGTTCGAAGCACCGTGCCATCCGCAGGGGCGCGGATGAGGGTGCCCTGGGTTGCTGCGATATCCATGCCGCTGTGCGGTTGGCGCGGTTGTTTATTGAAGAAGCGCCGCAAACCGAAGGAACTGCTGCGCTGTCCATTGAGCGGCAGATCCAGGGCCAGGTCCATGTTGTCGCGCGGACTCCAGGTGGTGAATGCGTCGTTGATCGCCGCCTGATCTTTGCGTATGCGCTGCATATCCTTGGCCGTGGGGTTGACCTGGCGTTTGTTGCTGAGTGTCAGGTACTGAGTGGCGTATTCCTTGGGTTCGACCGTAAAGTGTATTTCGCGCAGCGTGCCGTCGGCATCGGTGGCCGAGATCGATTGATCGCCGGGCGTAAGGTCGAGGGGCAGGCCCACGACGGCCTGCCAAGTCGCGCCCTGTTGTGCGACCAGCACGCGGTTGCCCTGAAAATACACCGTGGGCGCGGTTGCCGAGGTGGTGCCCACGGGGAGGATGGCGATGCCCCCGGGCACCGGGTTGGCGCGCGGCCACTGTGCCATGCCCGTCGCCGACCAGAACAACATTCCGATGAGCAAGAAAGTGTTGGCCGCGGTGGCGGCTACGGATGCAGCTGTAGGGTGGGCATCGCCCACCAGCAGGTGCATGTAGTAGCCGCGTCTGGTGGGCGATGCACTGGAAACTGCTCCTGCGTTTCCAGTACTTCCGCCATCCCTGGCGGTCGCCCACCCTACAAAACCCTGCCAGGGTTTTCTGCGTTGGCGTCTAGTCATCAGCTTGAATCTTATCCACCACGCACAGCAGGCTGCCCTGGGCCAACCGCGCCTGCAGTCGTTCGCCGGGCGCGATGTCCCGGGCGTTGCGCACAATGAGATTATTATCGGCACGCCGCACGATGGCATAACCACGCTGTAGCGTGGCCAACGGGCTCAAGGCGTCGAGGCGGTGCGCGGCCAACAACACACGTTGTTGCTGCCGCTGCAGGTTCTGGCGCATGCCGGTCGCGAGAAGTGTCTGCATGTGTTGGAAGCGCAACCGCCACTCGCGCAGGGCGATTTCCGGATGGCGGCGGTAAAGCCGCGCGGTGAGCGCCTGCCAGCGTGTGTTGGCCACGCGTTGTGTGGCGATCTGTGCCAGGCGCATGCGTTTGGTCAGATCCGCCAGGCGCTGCTGCATCCGCGCGATACGCTCGCGCGGATGCACGATGCGCCCGCTCAACCAGTCGAGGCGCTGCTGGCGCGCGCTGATGCGATCGCCCATCAACCGCAGGAGGCGGGTCTCCAGATAGACGAATTGCGCCAGCCACTCGTCCTGATTCGGGCTGAGCATCTCCGCCGCCGCCGTGGGCGTGGGTGCGCGGGCGTCCGCTACCCAGTCGGCGATGGAGAAGTCGGTTTCATGCCCCACACCGCACACCAGCGGCAGTGGGCAGGCGTAGATGGCGCGCGCGACGACCTCTTCATTGAACGACCACAGGTCTTCGAGCGACCCGCCGCCGCGGGCGAGGATCAGCGCATCGCAGTCGCGCCGTTCCCCTGCCAGGCGGATGGCGGCGGCGATCTTATCCGCAGCACCCTCGCCCTGCACTGGTACTGGATACACCAGCACACCGATGGCCGGGAAGCGCCGGCGCAAGGTCGTCAGTACGTCACGCAGTGCCGCCCCCGTGGGCGAGGTGATGATGCCGATGCGTTTCGGCAGGGTCGGCAGGGGTTTTTTATGCGCCGGGTCGAACAGGCCTTCCGCGGCCAGGCGCTTCTTCAGTATCTCGAAGGCGCGGCGCAGGGCGCCTTCGCCGGCTTCCTCCAGAGTCTCGACGATGAGCTGGAACTCCCCGCGCCCCTCGTACAGGCTGACGCGTGCGCGCACCAAAACCTGCATGCCGTCTTTCGGCACGCAGCCGAGGCCGCGTTGACTGCCCTTAAATAAGGCACAGCGTATTTGCGCCTGGCTATCCTTGAGGGAGAAATACAAATGCCCGGAGGCGGGGCGCGCCAGATTGGAGATCTCCCCCTCTATCCACAGCAACGGGAAATGTCCTTCCAACAACGCCTTGGCCTCGCGGTTGAGGCGTGAGATGGAATAGACATCGCGTTCCGCGCTACTGGCGGGTGCGGCAAGGGTCGGTGGGAGGCTCATATGCCCAACATAACGCTGCGTGGGTAAATATACAAAGTTGAGTAATAAAAAAAAGCCGGGTTTCCCCGGCTTTTTGGGTCGCACGGCGGCCAATTATTCCGGGTAGAAGGGTGCGGCAGTGGCATTGTCCTGGGCCTGCTTTTTGGCCAGCTGGACTTCCGTGGCGGCCATTTTCGCCTTTTTCAGGGCATTTGCCTTGTCGCCAAAGGCCAGTTCCGCGTCTTCCTTGGCTTCTTTCACCATATCCGCCGTGTTGACCCACAGGGGGATGTTGGCTTTCTTGGCAGCGGCAAGTTCCTGATCGGCGGTGGTGATTGCTTCACTTAATTTAGCGCTTTCTTGCGCTGAGGCACAGCCGCCGAGGGCGGTGGCCAGGGCAGCCATCAGGATGATCTTTTTCATGTAATGCTCCTCAGGGTGGTCAGGTAAACGAACAGCTTAACTTACAAGATTCATTAAAAGTGACTAAGCCCCGGACGTCAACTGCTTTTTTCCACTGATTACCCCTATTCCATGGAATAATTGACCTTTATCTGGCGTCAGGCCAGGACCTGACCGCGGGAAATTTCACGTTACCCCGTTGTCGGGTTTCCCATGAGTCCGTATAATGCCGCATGCGAATAGTCCAAGAAGCGTTAACCTTTGATGATGTCCTGCTGTTGCCCGCGCATTCCGCCGTGTTGCCCCGGGACGTCGACCTTAAATCCCAGCTTACCCGTAAAATCCGCCTGAACATCCCGCTGTTGTCCGCGGCCATGGACACGGTGACCGAATCCAGTGCCGCCATCTGCCTGGCGCAGGAAGGCGGGCTCGGCATCGTGCACAAAAACATGACCCCGGCCCGCCAGGCGGACGAGGTGCGCAAGGTCAAGAAATTCGAAAGCGGCGTGATCAGCGAGCCGTTCACCGTCACCCCCGATACCACCATACGCAAGGTCATGGAGCTGACGCGGGCGAAACGCATCTCCGGCGTGCCCGTGACCCTGGGCGGCGAGCTGGTGGGCATCGTCACCAGTCGCGACATGCGTTTCGAGACCCGTTTTGACGAGCCGGTCAGCCGCATCATGACCCCGAAAGAGCGGCTCATCACGGTGAAGGAAGGGGCCGCCCGGGAGCAGGTATTACAGCTGCTGCACAAGCACCGCATCGAGAAAGTCCTGGTGGTGGACGACAAGTTCGGCTTGAAGGGCCTGATCACCGTCAAGGACATCCAGAAATCCAGCGAATACCCACGCTCCGCCAAGGACGCCTCCGGGCGCCTGCTGGTGGGGTCGGCGGTAGGGGTGGGTAAAGGGACCGAAGAGCGGGTCGAACTCCTGATGGAAGCGGGGGTGGACGTGATCGTTGTCGACACCGCCCATGGCCATGCCCAGGGCGTGCTGGACCGGGTCCGCTGGATCAAGAAAAACTTCCCCCATGCCCAGGTGATCGGCGGCAACATCGCCACGGGTGCGGCGGCCAAGGCGCTGATGGACGCGGGCGCCGACGGGGTCAAGGTCGGTATCGGCCCTGGCTCCATCTGCACTACCCGCATGGTGGCGGGGGTGGGGGTACCCCAGATTACCGCCATCGCCAATGTGGCGGACGCCCTGGTGGGCACGGACATTCCCCTGATCGCCGACGGCGGCATCCGTTACTCCGGTGATATCGCCAAGGCCATTGCCGCCGGGGCCCATACGGTCATGATCGGCAGCCTGTTGGCCGGCACCGACGAATCGCCGGGCCAGATTGAGTTGTTCCAGGGCCGCTCCTACAAAACCTACCGCGGCATGGGCTCCCTCGGGGCCATGGGCGAGGGGTCGAGCGACCGCTATTTCCAGGAGGGCGCCAGCGCCGACAAGCTGGTGCCGGAAGGCGTGGAGGGGCGCGTGCCGTACAAAGGCCCCATGGTGAACATCATTCACCAGCTCATGGGCGGCCTGCGTTCCGGCATGGGCTACACCGGTTCGCCGGATCTGGACACGCTGCGCGCCAAGGCCGAGTTTGTGCGCATCACCAGCGCCGGCATCCGCGAGAGCCATGTGCATGACGTGACGGTGACCAAAGAGGCGCCGAACTACCAGCGTGAGTAATAAACCAAAAAGCGAGTGGCAAGCGGCAAGTAACAAGTGGCAAGGTAGAAGCCAAGTACCTTGCCACTTGTTACTTAATACTTGCTACTTACCACTGCCTCTATGACCGACCCCCATTCCCAGAAAATATTAATTCTCGACTTCGGTGCGCAGTACACCCAGCTGATCGCACGCCGCGTGCGCGAGGCCGGTGTCTATTCCGAGCTGCATCCTTACGACATGCCGATAGAGGATATCCGCCGCTTCGCGCCGCGCGGCATTATTCTCTCCGGCGGTCCGGAGTCGGTGACGTTGCAAGGCACGCCCCGGGCACACCCGGACATCTTCCAGATGGGCGTGCCGATCCTGGGCATTTGTTATGGCATGCAGACCATGGCGGCGCAGTTGGGCGGTGGCGTCGAGTCCTCGGACAAGCGCGAGTACGGTTATGCGCGGGTACGCGCCCGTGGTCATTCGCAGTTGCTCACCGGCATCCAGGACACGCTGAACGCGGAAGGCCATGGTCTGCTGGATGTGTGGATGAGTCACGGCGATCGCGTGACTCAGCTGCCACCAGGTTTTCAGATCATCGCCAGCACCGAGCATGCGCCCCTCGCCGGCATCGGTGACGAGGGGCGCAAGTTTTATGGCGTGCAGTTCCACCCGGAGGTCACGCACACCAAGCAGGGCCAGGCGATCCTGCGGCGTTTCGTGCATGAGATCTGCGGCTGCGCCTCCCTGTGGACGTCGGGCAACATCATCGACAACCACATCGAGTCGGTGCGCCGGCAGGTGGGCACGGATGAAGTCATCCTCGGCCTGTCCGGCGGTGTGGACTCGGCGGTGGTGGGTGCGCTGCTGCATCGGGCCATCGGTAAGCAGATGACGTGTGTGTTCGTGGACACCGGCCTGTTGCGCCAGAACGAAGGCGATGAGCTGATGGTGGTGTTCGCCGAACACATGGGTGTGAAGGTGCTGCGGGTGGATGCGGAGCAGCGCTTCCTGGATGCATTAAAAGGTGTTGCCGAGCCGGAACAAAAGCGCAAGATCATCGGCCGCTTGTTCATCACCATCTTCGAAGAAGAAGCCGCCAAGATCAAAAATGCGAACTGGCTGGCCCAGGGCACGATCTATCCGGACGTGATCGAATCCGCCGGCGCCAAATCCGGCAAGGCGCATGTCATCAAGTCGCACCACAACGTCGGCGGCCTGCCGGAAAAGATGAAACTCAAGTTGCTCGAA
>JAYSOL010000045.1:0-15959 GCA_043723045.1 Gammaproteobacteria bacterium
TGCCTGCGGCGTCACCGGGCTGACGGTGACTGAAGTCAAGGGGTTCGGCCGGCAGAAGGGCCATACCGAGCTGTACCGGGGCGCGGAATACGTGGTGGATTTTCTGCCCAAGGCGAAACTCGAGCTGGTGGTGAAAGAGGATCTGGTGGATCGTTGCATCGAGGCCATCACCACGGCGGCGCGTACCGGCAAGATCGGCGACGGCAAGATCTTCGTCACCAGTGTCGAGCAGGTGGTGCGCATCCGCACCGGCGAGACCGGTCCGGACGCGATCTGACCCGGTTACTGTTGGACATTGCACGCACCGCGGGATAACGTCCGGTGCTGCGTCCGCTCAGCCGTTCACTTCCTTGAGATAGCGGCTGTTGGGAAAGTTCTTCTCCAGCACCCGCAGGGTGTCGGTCATCAAACCTTCCATCCCCATTTTCTGGTAGGCCAGGGCCTGCAGGCCGAGCGCATCCTCCACCGAGGGGGTGCGCTGGTAGCGTTCGATGACGTATTTCGCGCGGTTGACCGTGGCAACATAGGCGCGGCGATCGTAATAAAAGCGCGCGACGTTGATCTCGCTCTTGGCCAGGTAGTTGACCAGGTAGACCATGCGGTTACGGGCGTCCTCGGCGTAGCGGCTCTGGGGGTAACGCTCCACCAGTTCGCGAAACGCATCGTAGGCGTCGCGCATGCCGCGCGGGTCGCGTTCCGACAGGTCCTGGTCGGTGAAGAGGCGTTCCAGGGCATTGGGCTGGTCGTCGAAGTTCGCCAGGCCCTTCAGGTAATAGACATAGTCCACGTGCGCGTGGGTCGGGTGCATGCGGATGAAGCGATTGGCGGCGGCGATGGCCGAGGCCATTTCCTGGTCCTTATAATAGGCGTACGCGACCTCCAGCTGGGCCTGTTCCGCATACGGACCATAGGGGTAACGTGCCTCCAGGGTCTCGAAGTGTTTGATGGCCGTGGCGTAGTTGCCCTCCTTGAGCGCGGTTTTGGCCTCCGTATAAAAGCGCTCGACGGGCCAGTCTTTGGTCGGGTCCTGATCCAGCCCGGCGCAACCGGCCAGCAACAACAGCAGGGGGAAGAGGGTGGCACAACGGGTGATAATGGTCATGGATATTGAAGTGTCCGGAACGGTGGGCGGTGGTCGCTGGACGACTAGCATACCCTGAACCGGAAACAGCGTGAAGGTGGACAGTTAATATTAATGGTCGGGGAAATGGTGAAAGGTCAGTTATTGGAAATACCGCCGGAATGCGCCGGCCAGCGCCTGGACCAGGCATTGACCGGTTTGTTCCCGGATTATTCCCGCGCCCAGATTCAGCTATGGATACGCGACGGCCACGTGCGCCTTAACGACGCGCCGCTGCGCGGCCGCGACAAGGTAAAAGGCGGCGAGCAGATTACCGTGACCGTGCCCGAGGCGGTGGAGGCAACCTGGCAGGCGCAGGACATCCCCCTGGAGATCCTGTTCGAGGACGAGGAGATACTGGTCGTCAACAAGCCGGCGGGTCTGGTGGTGCACCCGGGGGCCGGCAACGAAGAGGGCACCTTGCTCAACGCCCTCATCCATTACGCGCCGGAACTCAAAACCCTGGCGCGCGCCGGCATCGTGCATCGCCTGGACAAGGAGACCTCCGGACTGCTGGTGGTGGCGCGCACCGATCGCGCGCGCTTGAGGCTGATCGAACAGCTGCAGGAGCGCAGCGTGGCGCGGGAATACCTGGCGGTGGTGTGCGGCGTGATGGTCTCCGGCGGCACCGTGGATGCACCCATCGGCCGCCACCCGACACAACGCACGCGCATGGCGGTCACTTCCCAGGGCCGGCCGGCGGTGAGTCATTACCGGGTGGTGACGCGTTATCGCGCCCACACCCTGGTGCGCGTCAGCCTGGAGTCGGGACGCACTCACCAGATCCGCGTACACATGGCCCACGTGCATTATCCCGTGGTAGGGGACCCGGTGTATGGCGGCCGGCTGAAACTGCCGGCGGGCTGCAGTGACTCCCTGGCCGCCGCCCTGCGCGGGTTCCGTCGCCAGGCCCTGCATGCCACCCGCTTAGGTTTGATCCATCCCGTCTCCGGAGAGGAATTGTCCTGGGCGCGGCCCATGCCGGAGGACATGCAACAGTTGGTGGACGAGCTGGCGCGGGATGCGCAACAACACGCCCGGGACGACGACGATGCCTGATCGGCCCGCCACCGATGCGCCGGGCATTATCCAGGCCGACTGGCCGGCAGCCCCACGGGTGCGGGCCGTGACCACGCTGCGTACCGGCGGCGTAAGCGCCGCCCCCTTCGACTCCCTCAATCTCGGCGACCATGTGACGGACAATCCAGGGAAGGTCCGCACCAACCGCGCGCGCCTGCGCGCCCATCTGGCCCTGCCTGCCGAGCCCTTGTGGCTAACCCAGGTGCATGGCACCCAGGTGGTGAATGCGGCGGCGTCGGTGGCGGGCACGCAGGCGGATGGCAGCTTCACCCGACAGGCCGGGGTGGTGTGCGCGGTGCTGACCGCCGACTGCCTGCCGGTGTTTTTGTGCGACCGCGCCGCCACCTGTGTAGCCGTGGTGCATGCCGGCTGGCGCGGTCTGGCGGCGGGAGTGATCGAGCAGGGACTGGCGGCCATGGGGGCGCCTGCCCGCGAGGTGCTGGCGTGGCTCGGACCGACTATCGGTCCGCAGGCCTTCGAGGTGGGTGATGACGTGCGCCAGGCGTTTGTGGCAGAGAATTCAGCGGCGCACAGCGCCTTTCGTGCCAACGCCGCCGGCCACTTTCTCGCCGACCTCTACGCCCTGGCGCGCCTGCGCCTGGCGAAGGCCGGTGTGACGTCGGTGCACGGTGGCGGGTACTGCACCTATGGCGAAGGCGAACGGTTTTTTTCCTATCGACGCGATGGGGTGACGGGGCGCATGGCCTCCCTCATCTGGCTGCAGCCCGAGGGCTGATTACGTTTCTGCCCCACGAGAGGGTATGATGACGCGCTGCGATTTGAGGCTCACGCAGCAGCGGTTGTCGTAGGGTGGGCATCGCCCACCATCAAGCGCAACAGCAGTCGCGCAGCGTCATGCATCACCACACCATCCATACTCAATTGATGGTATGAGCAACGTAACGATCGACAATAGACATAACCCGATAACCAACAAATGAATCACCTCATCCTCTGGATCATCCTGTTCACCCTGCTTGGGGGTGTGCTCAGCGTCATACTGGCGTCATTCTTTCTGCTACTGTCCCAGGGATTTCGCGCGCGCCTGCTGCCGGCCATGGTGAGCTTCGCCATCGGCACCCTGCTCGGCGCGGCCTTCCTCGGAATTCTGCCCCATGCCCTGGAGGGGCCGGGCAGCGGCCATACGGTGATGGCCACGGTTCTGGGCGGTCTGCTGTTTTTCTTTCTGCTGGAGAAGATGGTGTTGTGGCGCCATTGCCATACTGACCATTGCGAAGGTCATGCGCCCGACGCGGAACACGGTCGCGCCTCCGCCGCGGGCTATCTGATTCTCATTGGCGACGGCATCCACAACCTGGTGGACGGCGTGCTCATCGCGGCGGCGTTTCTCACCGACATCCATCTGGGTGTGATCACCAGCCTCGCGGTGGTGGCGCACGAAATCCCCCAGGAGCTGGGTGACTTCGCTATCCTGCTGCACAGCGGCTTCAGTCGCGGCCGCGCGTTGCTGTTCAACGCCCTGTCCGGACTGACCACGGTGATCGGCGGGGTGGTGGCGTATTTCTTTTTGTCCAATGCGCAACAGGTTATTCCCTACGTGTTGGCCATCGCGGCATCCAGTTTTATTTATATCGCCGTGGCCGATCTTATTCCCGGGTTGCACAAACGCCTGGAGATGCATGTCACGATCCAACAGATCGTCCTCATCCTGAGCGGCGTGGGCGTGATCTATCTTACCCACTCCACATTGCACTGAGTGTTGCAGGAGGTCGCATGAAACACTGGTATATGTTGACGGTGGTGGGCGCGGACCAACCGGGTATCGTCGCCGCGTTGACCGATGCCTTGTACCGCGGCGGCAGCAATCTGGGTGAGGCCTCCATGGTGCGGTTGGGGGGCAATTTCACCATCATGCTCATGGTGGAGAGCGGTGCCGGCAGCGCGCCGTTGCTTACCATGGTGGAGGGCGCCATCAAACAGTTTGACTTGCACGTGCATATCGACGAGATCCGGGCGCAGCTGCATCAACACCCAGAGCCCAACGTGCGAGTGGTGGTGCACGGCGCGGATCGTGTGGGTATCGTGGCGGACGTGACCGGGGCGCTGGCCCGCGCCGGCTTGAATATTCTGGATCTCGAATCGGAAGTCGGCGGCACCGAGGCGCAGCCAATCTACATCATGCTGTTGCAAGGCTATGTGGCCGGCGGCACCGCTGCGCTGGAACCTAAGCTTACCGATGTGCGCAAGAGCGGTGTCGAGGTGCAGATTACGGCCATCGATACACTCATCGGCTAGTGCGCCATGGCGGTACTCACGATCCTGCATTACCCGGATGCGCGTCTCAAGCGCGTATCGACGCCGGTGGAGGTGTTCGACGCCGGGCTTAAAGTGTTCGTCACCGATCTCCTCGACACTGTGGACGCCGCTCCGGGGTGTGTCGGCCTGGCCGCACCCCAGGTCAATTATTTTCAACGCATCGTCATCGTGGATGTGTCGTCGCGCAAAGGCATCACCCATCACGGTCGCATGATTCTCATCAATCCCGAGATACTCGACACAACTGGCAGCATGGTGGGGCGCGAAGGTTGTTTGTCCGTGCCGGACTTCACCGGCAACGTGCAACGCGCCGAGCACATACTGTTGCGCGCGCAGGATACGCAAGGCGACACAGTGGAATACGACTGCGAGGGTTACGAGGCGCGCGCGATCCAGCACGAGCTGGATCATCTGAATGGCCTGCTGTTTCTCGATCGCCTGGTGAGCCGCAAACACGATCTGTTTCCGCGCAAGGTGTATAAGAAGTAGGGTAGAGCCGTCGCCGTTTTTGGAGCGCGGGATCTCGCTCCCGCTTTGTAAAGCAGCGGTAAGCCGCCGCACTCCAAGGCACCCCAGGCCCCGCCCGATGGGGACCACTTCATTCTTTCTTGCCCCAGGTTTTCCGAGATGACTGTTGTTTTTGAGTCAACTCTTCGCTGACGCGGTTTCTCCCCGATGTTTCCCCTGGCTGTCTAATGTCAATGTAATTGATCCATGTCATTTCCAACTTGGAAGAACTGAGTTATTTCTTGAAGTGACATCGAGCCATCCGAACAGGAACGCCTTATGATGGTGTCAGAGGGGAATACTGTCAGAGTCTGCCGCAACCCCAGTTGTTTGGGCAACTATGATTTTGAGCATATTGCCCGCTTCGCTAAGAAGCGCTTTATCGAGGGGGTCGATACGGTTGCGCTGCTGGAACAGGCGAAATCCAAGCGCGAAAAAGAAGAGATTGCCCTGGTGTGCCTGCTGGATGTGGAAGATGATGTCATCAAAGACCTCCGGCTCGACTGCCGGCATGCCGGCAAATGCAAAGCGACCGATTGCCGGGAACGGCTTAAAAAAATAATCGAGCAGGACATCACCGCTCTAAATACCAATAAGAAGGCACCGATCGATTAAACAACAGGCACGGGATCTATACCCGCTGACCCGCCTGGTTAGATCAACCTATGGTCGGTTATGGCCATTACCCAACAAAAGAGGGCGCCCATTAGCCAGTCCCCGTAAGTGCCAATAGATACCTGCCAATAATGTTGGCGATGGATGGGCGCCATATCGTGTCGGCAGTCAAGCAGGTCGCGTTAACATGCAGTGCGGCGGCTTGCCACCGCCTTACAGAGCGGGAGCGAGTTCCCGCACTCCAGGATTGGTGGTCGCGAGGACTGCGGTTAGGCGGTGCCGGTAAGTCGCTGGGTAACAAGATCGGGCGAACTAGCAGGGTTCCCGGGCCGCAGTCTCTGGCCAATGAGCTGACTCATTACCTCGATCGGCACAGGCCGGCTATACAGGAAGCCCTGGATACTGTCGCAACCCAGTTCGCGCAGGAAATCCAGCTGCGCCTCGGTTTCGACACCTTCCGCCACCACCTTCTTCCCGAGGCCGTGGGACATGGCGATGATGGCCGAGACCAGCGCCATGTCGTCCTGGTTGTTCGGTATATCGCGCACGAAATCGCGATCGATCTTCACAATATCGATGGGAAACTTGCGCAGGTGGCTGAGCGAGGACTGTCCGGTACCGAAGTCATCGAGCGCGATCTTGATGCCGATGGCCTTGAGGTCGTGCATCATGTCGAGCACGTGCTGGCTGTCATGCATCAGCACACTCTCGGTGATCTCGAGCACCACCTCGCCCATCTGTGCGCCATAGCCGGCAAGTATATTGCCGGTGCACTTGGTGATGCCGTTGCCGAGAAAGCAGCCAGCGGTGATGTTGATAGCCAGCGCCGGAGACTGGACACCCTCCGGAGTACAGCCTCGGATCTGTTCGATCGATTTGCGCAGCACCCACTCGGTGACCGGCATGATCAGGCCGCTTTCCTCCAGTACGGGAATGAACTCCGCGGGCGATACCAGGCCGCGCTCCGGGTGCTGCCAGCGCAGCAGCGCTTCGACGCCTTTGACCAGTCCAGTGCGTGTATCGATGATCGGCTGGTAATGGATCACGAATTCCTCGCGCTCCAGCGCGCGATGCAGCTCGCCCTCCAGCTTCATGTGCTCGGTGACCCGTTTCGAGAGGTCGGCGGAGTAGAACTGGAAACCATTACGCCCCAGTTCCTTGGCATGATACATCGCCATGTCGGCATTCTTGATCAGCAGGTCGGCTTCGCTGTCGTCCAGTGGATACAGCGTGATGCCTATGGAAACGGACACGTGCAGGGTGTGGACGCCGATCACGAATGGCTGTTTGATGGCATAAACCAGTTTCTGGGCGATGGCGATCACGTTGTTGACGTGGTTGATGCTCTCCAGGATCACGGTGAACTCATCGCCACCGAGCCGGCTGACACTGTCGGTTTCGCGTATGCCTGCCTTCAGGCGTTCGGCCACCTGCTGCAGCAGCGAATCGCCAACGTCATGGCCCAGTGAGTCGTTGATGCGTTTGAAGTTATCCAGATCCAGGAACAGCAGCGCGAGCAGTTTCTCATTACGCCGCGTGCGTGCCAGCGCTTCGCCCAGGCGCAGGCGGAACTGGGTGCGGTTGGGCAGGCCGGTGAGATTGTCGTGATGCGCCAGGTAGTGGATCTTTTCCTGGCCGATCACGCGTTCACTGACATCCTTGCCGGTCGAGACGAAATGGGTCACCACCCCCGCTTCGTTCTTGATGGGGGCGATGGTCTTCTCTTCGTAAAACAGCGAGCCGTCCTTGCGGCGATTGATGAACAGCTCGCGAAACTCCCGGCCACTCAAGGCGTTCGACCAGAGGCCCTGGTAGAATTCCGCGCTGTGTTTTCCTGATTTCACCAGCCGTGGTGTCTGGCCGATCGCCTCGCTGCGTGTATAACCCGTGACCTGCTCGAAACCCGGATTGACGTATTCGATCACGCCGCGCCGGTCGGTGATGTAGACGATGTCGGTGGCATGTTCGACGACGCTGGAAAGCCTGCGTAGCTGCGCCTCCTCCTGGTGACGTTTCCTGTTGTGCCGGATGAACATCAATGGCATGAGCAAGGAGTAGGCCGCGAACAGGGCATAGAGCCCATTGAGATACTGGTGGTAGCGTGTGGCCCTATGAGGCTGTATCTCATGGTGTCCGAGATCGGCCAGAACCAGCATTCCGGCCAGGAGCAGCAGCCCGATGCTTGCCAGCGCGATACCTTTCAGATATTTCATGCAGCCCCTCGGGTTCCCCCCCCATAAATGCACGCACATATAGGCAAGTTACGAGCAATTCCCGTGCCATGGGCCGGGGTATCGCCGTTTTTTGCCTATCAGGGCCAGGTTTATGTGGATGCAGTGTGAGCGGGTGCTGGCTGATTAATCCGGTCGATGCCCCCCAGGGCGACGCGCAGGATTGAGTCGTGCCGCAGCGACTCAAGCGCGTGCTGCCATGTCGCGATGTCATGCGCCAGTACTTGCTGAAGCCGTTGGCACGGCGCTTCAAAGTATAGGGAGAGGTTAGGTGTCCTGCCTATTTTAGCGGCAACCCAGCCGCGCACTTAAACCTTGACCACGCCACAAAATTACGCCAGTCTTCCTGCCCTGAATGCATACGTTTCCGGCCTGAATGTCAGCAATAACAGTCCCTTCCGTGCACGACACGGAGAATTTGTTATTTTTTACCCTCCTGCAATTGGTGATTATCCTGCTGGCGGCCCGGCTCGGTGGTTCCCTGGCGCGGCGGCTGGGGCAGGCGCGCGTGGTGGGGGAGATTGTCGTCGGGTTGCTGCTGGGGACCAGCCTGTTCGGCGCCCTGGCACCGGACGCCTTCCAGTACGTGTTTCATTCCGTCTCCAGCACGCCATTGACCATCATGAGCCAGATCGGGCTCATCCTGCTTATGTTCCAGATCGGTCTGGATTTTGATTTCTCCCATCTGCGGGAACGGAAAAACGCCAAGGCCGTGGTGTTGGTCGCGGCACTCGGACTGGTCGTACCGTTTCTCCTCGGCCTGGCGGTGGGCTGGGTGTCCCATGCGGCGTTGGCCCCCGAGGTCAATCTCCTCGGCTACAGTTTGTTTCTGGCCACGGCGCTGTCGATCACCGCGGTGCCCGTCCTGGGGCGCATCATGATGGAGTTTGACCTGACGCGTACGCCCATGGGTGTCATCACCATCACCTCGGCGGCCATCAACGACGTGGTCGGCTGGGTCACCTTGGCCGCCATCACGGCGCTCACCCTGTCGGCGTTTTCCTTTACCGACATGCTGCGTAACCTGGGTTGGCTGCTGGCTTATGCCGTGTTGTGCTGGTGGGGACTGCGCCCGGCGCTGCGTTGGCTGCTGGCGCGCTATGCCTCCCACGCTGACGATCTGCCGCAAACCCTGCTCGCCATTCTGCTGGCGTTGATATTTCTGTCGGCCATGATGACCTATCAAATCGGTATCTTCGCGATATTCGGCGGATTCATACTGGGGGTGTTGCTGCACGACGAATACGCGTTCGTCACCGCCTGGAAGGCCAAGATCGCCGATTTCGTTTCGGTGTTCTTCCTGCCCATCTTCTTTACCTACACCGGCCTGCGTACCAACATCGGTGCGCTCGACAGCGGGGACTTGTGGTTGTGGTGCCTGATAATCCTGGGTGCCGCCACCTTGGGAAAATTCGGCGGCTGTTACCTCGGCGCGCGCTGGGCCGGGCGCCCGGCGACGGAATCGCGCATCATTGCCGTCATGATGAACACCCGTGGCCTCATGGAGCTGATTGTCATCAACGTCGGCTATGACCTTGGCGTCATTCCGCCCAGTGTGTTCACCATGCTGGTGATCATGGCCGTGGTCAGCACACTGGTCACGGCCCCGGCGTTGCGGTTGTGGCTGCCGCGGGCGCAAAAGGAGATGCATGTCACCCGCCGAACTTGACCCAGCCGCCACCAAGGTCCCGTGGACCGGCAAAATCATTGCACTGCAACCACGCATCCGGCTGATGCGCTCGTTTGATCAGCGCAATCACGCCTACCAGGGTTATGTGCTGCGGCTGCGCGGTCGCGTGGCCGGCGAGGAGCGGGAATTCACGGTCGGCATCGGCAAGGCGGCGCAGGCGAAACATGCGTTTCATGTCGGTGACGAGGTGGCCGGCGCGGCGGTGCCGGTGGCGGATAGGCAGCTTGACCCGGTGGAATTTTATAAGGTCAGCGCGCTCAAGTTGGTGTATCGCGCAGTGCAGGCAGCGCCCACGCCGCCGCCCTGGGTGGGGGTGCCGCCTGCCCTCGAGATTTACCGCGCGCGCGGTCATCGCCGGCTCGATGTGCAAACGTATGAGGCGTCATGCCTGAGCTGCATCTGGGGTTGTCGCATGCCGGTGGAGATCAGCGTCGATCAATGGAATCCCAAGGAGAAGCAGTATCGCTACGAGACCTTCTGCTACGGACCGAAGTCCTGCCCGACGTACCGCGCGGGCGCTACGCGCACAGTGCCCGGCCGCAGCGGCATGCAGTGGGAGGAGGAAGACTGGGTGGACGAGGACGCCACCGGGCATCGCGGGCCGGATGATTGATCCGCCGTGGAGTGCGGGAGCTTGCTCCCGCTTTGTGTAGTGCCCTACCTAAGAGCCATATTAAAAGCGGCGGCAAGCCGTCGCACTCCATACGTCCCGCATCGATGTCACGCAGGCGATCAAAGACGGTCACAACCCGCCTGTCTAACATAGTCCTGCTGGCATAGCCCCGCTGGCATAGCCCCGCTGGTCTTGGATCAACCCGCATTGCCCGCGTGGACGTGCACCGGCTGCACCTGTGGCGGCTGCGTGTGTGGCCAGTGCGGCGCGTGCGGGCCGGGTGGGCGGTAATCCGCGATGACGCGGGCGCGGCCACTGTCGATCAATGGTTCTATCAACTGTTCGAAATGATCGAGATAGTATGGATCGGAACACACGGGTCCATGCTGCGTGGTGAGCCCCGTTAATGTCGCGCTGACCGCGAACATATCCGGCGTCAGGATGCCATCATACCCTTCAGTGATCAGGATATAGGGATCGGTGGTTTGCAGAATTTCCCGTTGGCCCACCTTGCCGCGGGGCACAAAACGTACATAGGCGGCTGCCGGTGTGCCCTGGCGTGGTTGGCATCCGTAGTCCTGCAGGTCGCCCTGATAACGTACGATGTTGCCGTAGCATTGGTGGGTGGTATAGATAGTGACAGGATGGGTGTCGTTCATGATGAGTATCTCCTGTGTCGGGTCAAGTAACCGGTGTTGCCGGCACTGTTGTTCCAAGGTTTCTTAGTGAGTTCAACGGTCTTATTCGTAGGATCTATAGTGTCGTGGTTCCCGTAGCGGTTCAGTGAACTGCATCACACTTCGTTGGTTTTTTCCCAGGAAAATGGCGCCACGGACAGGGAAATGCGGCAAGGAGGGGGCATAAAATTCATGTAAAAGGGGCAGGGATTGACGTTTAATGCCCGCCCCTGTTTGATTCCCAGGCGTGCCCTCCGCATTCCGCCCACCTGTATGCGGGTTGCCGCTTGCCCTGGCTGGCTATTTAAAATAACTGGTTTCTGTGCGCAGTTTCGGCCTATATTGGGCCACACCGCACTTCAGCCCCAGCCGTTCCCAGATGCTTCACCTAAATAAGGAGAACCGGTGAATACAACTATCTATCTTCACGGCAAGCCCGTGCGTTTGGAATTGAGCAGCGCTGCGGAACGTGCCTTGTCCCGGCGTGCCACGCCGTTGTTCGCCGAGGTGCAGCTGATCTTTGGCTGCATGATCGCCAAACGCGTATGGTTTCGCGAGGAGGCGGTCGACGGGGCGGTTCCTGTCACGCCGATGCTCAATGTGTGGTTCCGGCCTGCGCGCTACGCCAAGGCATGCAGTTTCGATGCGATCGATAACGGCGCCGTGGCGAGCGACTATCCGATGGTCGCTGAACGTAAGTGTTTCGTGCCGGACCTCGTGCGTATCGATTACCGCGGTGGGAAATGGGTTGGCGATTTTACTTATACGCGCGATTCTTTGCCCGAGTCGATTGGGCAACTGCAAACCGGCTAACGCCTGCCTCTCCTCGGACCTCGCCGGGAATTCAGACAGTATTCGCTGAACACCCCGCCTGTGGAGTGCGGGAGCCTGTTCCCGCTTTAAGGATTGCGGCCTACTTCTGCTGCATGCTTATATTACTGTGCACAATGGTTAGGAGAATCGGTCATGGTCAATGAGCTTGAACCCGTCGAAGGCAGATGGTACGAGACAGAAGCAGGCATCATATTTCGCGTTGTGGCCATCGACAGCGATTCCGCGGCGATTGAGGTACAGTATGAAAATGGCGACATCGATGAAATGGATCGGAACGAATGGGACGGGATTTCGTTAGAGCAGGTTGAAATGCCTTCTGACTGGAGTGGCTCGATGGATGCAGAGAAGGATGAAGAGCCGTGAGACAAGGTCAGGTCGGTTGCTCTCCGCTGGTCGTTACACCATCACTCTGGGTGTGAGTCGCAGTGATAAATATCGGAGGGCTACACCATGACCCTGACGCCGACTTCCCCGGCCTTTTCCCATGGCGGCGATTTCCCGCCCCAATTTACCGCATCGGCGTGCAGGCATGGCGTACTCGGTTTTTCTCACCATCGGTCTGCCGCCTGCGTGTTCATGGCGCGGTCCCAATAGGGCGTGCCGGCAAAACGTTCTGCGACAAAATCCACAAAGACACGCACGCGGGTCGATAGATGACGGGTCGACGGATAGAGTGCGTAGGCGTTGATCTCGGGCCAATGAAACTCGGTGAGTACGGGCATCAACGCGCCGCTGGCGATCATTTGATGCACGAAAAAGCTTGGCTGCATAACGATACCTTGCCCGGCAAGAGCGGCGCTGACGAGAAAGTCACCATTAGTCGATTTAAGCCGGATAGGTATCTTCACCACGCCGTTATGGCCGTCGGACTGCCGGTACACCCAGGTGCCCGGATTCGCCAGGTTGCTGTAGGCCAGGCACAGGTGCTGCGCCAAGTCGGCCGGTTGTTGCGGCGTTCCATGGGCGGCAAAATACGCCGGGCTTGCGCACACGACTTGACGGATGGGCGCGATACGCCGTGCGATGAGGCTGGAGTCCGGCAGCTGGGCGATGCGTATGGCCAGATCGAATCCTTCCTGCAGCAGATCCACCTGTCGGTCGTTGAAGTCCAGGTCGAATTCGACGCCCGGGTGCAATCGCATGAAGTCCTGGATAGCCGGCGCCAGGTGCAGCAGTCCAAAGGACAAGGGCAGGGCAACCCGTAGCGTGCCGCGGAGTGCCGCGTGTGCCTGCAACACGTCCTGCTCTGCCTCTTCCAGATCGGCGAGGATGCGTACACAGCGCTCATAAAAACCCCGCCCGCTCTCAGTCAGGCTGAGGCGGCGTGTCGTGCGTCGCAACAGCTGCACCCCCAGACGTTCTTCGAGCTCTGCCAGGCGCCGGCTCACCGCCGATTTCGCCACGTCCATGTGCTCCGCTGCGCCGCTGATACTGCCGGCGACCACAATCTGGACAAAGGTTTGTAGATCGACGAATCGGTCCATTTGTTCTAAATATCGCAACAGTATTTTGCAATACTGACTCTTTATCCGTGCTAACGCAACTATCACACTACTCACCAGGCGAATTGAGTCGATGAAGCCTAGCCCTTCGGGGTTTGTGTCGGCCGGTAAGCGGCGCCTGAAGCATGCCTTACGTTATTAACCATTAAAAAGGAATTAGACCATGAATGAAAAACACCAAGTGGCTTACGCTGCGTTGATCTTGCGGTTGTCCCTGGGCACCATGCTGATGGCCCACGGTCTGCTCAAGGTGCTGGTATATACCCTGCCCGGTAGTGCACAGTTCTTCGCCTCCGTGGGCTTCCCCGGGTGGCTGGCGTATCCGGTCGTGGCCATGGAACTGGTGGGTGGAGTGCTGATGCTGGGCGGTATCGCCACGCGCTGGGTCGCCTTGTCCCTGGTGCCGGTGATGCTCGGTGTTGTGTCTGTGCATTGGGGCAACGGATGGGTCTTCAGCAGCGCCAACGGCGGATGGGAGTATCCGGCGTTACTGGCGGTGCTGCTGCTGGTGCAGGCGTTGCTTGGGCCGGGCGCCTATGCCATCGGTAGTCTCGAGGGTAAAAAGACGGGTGTCGTTCACGCCTAGTCGAGGGCGTTGCAGCGGCAGAGACGCAGCCCACAGGCGCCTAGGGCTTGCCGGTGGGTCGCGTCACCGTTTTTCGCCCGTCAATGCGTTACTCAATTTTCCGCTTAGGAGGTCAACATGCAAGCACGCAAGGTCAGCCAGGTCGTCCAGGCCACGGAAGTGACGGAGGGCGCGGGCGTCACCGTGCACCGCACCATCGGCACACCGGTGCTACGCCACATCGATCCGTTCCTGATGCTGGATCACTTCAGTAGCGACGATCCGAGCGATTACATCGCCGGTTTCCCGGACCATCCGCACCGCGGGTTCGTCACCCTGACCTATATGCTCGATGGCCACATGTTGCATCAGGACAGTATGGGCAATCGTGGCGATCTGCGTGCCGGTGGCGCGCAATGGATGAAGGCGGCCAGCGGTGTGATCCATTCCGAAATGCCGCAACAGCGCAATGGACTGATGCGCGGGTTTCAGTTGTGGATCAATCTGCCCGCGCAGGAAAAAATGAGCGACCCGGGTTATCAGGAATTTTCGCCGCAGGTCATACCCGAGGTGCAGGGCAGCGGCCTGCGGGTGCGTGTTCTCAGTGGCAAATATGGCGGGAAGACCGGGCCGATCAGCGACCCGCACACCCAGGTCCTGTATCTGGATGTCAGCCTGGCGGCGAAGCAGGTGTTTACGCAAACACTCGATGCAGCATTGAGCGCCTTCGTGTATGTCTTCGAGGGCGAGGCGGTGCTGGGGGATACGCCGTTACCGCAACACGGCCTGGCACTGCTGGGTCCCGGTGACTCGGTGACCATCACCGCGGGCGAGCAGGGGGCACGCTTCATCCTGGTGGCGGGTCGACCATTGCACGAACCGATTGTGCAATACGGTCCGTTCGTCATGACGTCACGCGCGGACATCGAGCGTGCCATGCAGGACTATCAACAGGGTCAGTTGGTACGGAAAAAGGCGGTGATGTCGGGGGCTTGATAAACATGACGCCTTGCCTGGTCGGTGTCAGCCGCGCCTGTCATGCTCCCGGTCTATGCCCGTTGCTTCCCGCCTCACGCGGTCTTGGTTTGCAGGTAGTGCACGCTGAACAGCCGTTCCGCATCCGTCCACACCGCCGCCGGCGTGAATCCCGCCTGTTGTGCCAGTCCCTGGAACTCGTCGATGGCATATTTGTACGAGTTCTCCGTGTGGATGCCTTCGCCTTGGGCGAACTCGAAACATTTGTTGCCCACGCGCACCTGTTGCGCATCCTTGCTGACCAGGTGCATCTCGATGCGTCCCAGGGCGGTATTATAAAAAGCGTGGTGACGGAACATGTCGACATCGAAATCCGCATGCAGCGCGCGGTTGATACGGGTGAGGAGGTTGAGATTGAAATCGGCGGTGATGCCCTGGGCATCGTTGTAGGCCGCGTTGAGCCGTGCGGGATCTTTCTTCAGATCCACACCAATCAACAACCCGCCATCGGGCAGCACCATATTGGCGATGTTGCGCAGAAACGCCACGGCCTGCTGCGGCTCGAAATTGCCGATGGTCGAGCCGGGAAAGAAGGCGAGTTTTTGTGTGCCAGGCGGATAGGCGGGCAGGGCGATGGGGGTGCTGTAATCGGCGCATACCGCGTGCACCCACAGCCACGGGTACTCTGCTGCGACATGCTCTGCGGTGGAGCGTAAATAGTCCTTGGAAATATCGATCGGTATGTAGGTCTGCGGTCTGAGGGTGTCCAGTAGGATGCGCACTTTGCGGCTGTTGCCGCTGCCCGGCTCGATGAGTACACAGCGTGAGGAAATGTGTTGCGCGATGTCGCCGATATGGCGCTCGAGGATAGCGATCTCCGTGCGGGTCGGATAGTACTCGGGAGTCTGGCAGATGGCGTCAAATAAGCGGGAGCCGTATTCGTCGTAGAAAAATTTTGGCCCGATAGCGCGTGGGCGCTGGTTTAATCCACTTATTACTTCAGCATAAAAATCATTCGGTGATGGATGGAGATCGGTAAAACTGAGCCGAATGGGTTTAAGATTTTTCTGCGTCAAATTCGGCATCATTGCGCATCCCTCGCTAGGCGGAAGCCGCTGAACTGCCAGCGGTCCCATGGATAAAAGAAATTCCGATAGCTGGCGCGGATGTGATCCGCCGGGGTGACGCACGCGCCACCGCGCAGCACCAGCTGGCCGCTCATGAACTTGCCATTGTATTCACCCAGTGGGCCGGCCACCGCGCGGTAGCCGGG
>JAYSOL010000046.1:0-2889 GCA_043723045.1 Gammaproteobacteria bacterium
CGCCAGCAGCGACAGGATCGCCTCTTCCATGCGGAACCAGTTGCGTGGCGACATGAACATCTTGCGCATCGCCGGCGTGGTGATGCGGTAGATAAACCAGGAGAAGGTCTTGAGTCCGCCGCGCACGATTTTTTCGTATTGTCGCAGGGCCGCCGGGCTGAGCCCGCCCTTATCCAGGGCCGCGTCCACCACTTCGGCACCGAGTTCCGCGCCGTTCATGGCCAGGAACACGCCGCTGGAAAATACCGGGTCGATAAAGGCGTAGGCATCGCCCAGCAGCAGGTAGTTGCTGCCGCCCATGCGCTCCGCCTGGTAGGAGAAGTTGCCCGTGGCCATGGCCGGGGCCATGAGGCGGGCGTTCTTCAGGCGGTCCGCCAGGAGCGGATTGAGCTTGATGGTGTCCAGGTAGAACTCGTCCACGCTCTTTTTCCGGCCCTTGAGGTAATACGGCCAGCACACCGCGCCGACGCTGGTGGCGCCGTCTTTCAACGGGATGAACCAGTACCAGCCGTGCTCGAACCAGTACACGCTGATGTTGCCCGCATCCGTGCCGGGGCGGCGTTGCGCGCCTTCAAAATGGCCGAAGATCGCCGAGCTGTTGTGTTGCGGATTGCGCTGTTTGATCTTCAAACGGTTGGCGAGGAAGGTGTCGCGGCCGGACGCGTCCACCAGGAAACGCGCTTCAAACGTGAGAAGCTTGCCGTCTTCGTCTTCCGCCGTCACCCGCACGGGCTGCCCGTCGCGCAACTCCACGTCGCGCACGTGCACGCCTTCGCGCACATCCGTACCCTTGGCGGCGCTGTTCTTGAGCAGCAGGTGGTCGAATTCCGAGCGGCGCACTTCGTACGCCACGGGGAAGGATTTGTCCATGGCCTTGCTGAAGTAGTAGACCGCCGGTGGGTAGCCTGCGTAGTTGAATTCGGCGCCGGGTTTCAGCATGCCGATCTGCTCCACCTGCTCGCGCACGCCGAGCCGTTCGAACAGCGGCATGTTGAGGGGCAGCAGGGATTCGCCGATGTGGAAGCGCGGATGCCGCGCCTTCTCCAGCAACACCACTTTGCGGCCCTTCTGCGCGAGGAAAGCGGACAAGGTGGAGCCGGCGGGCCCGCCGCCGATTACCAGGACATCACAATGTTCGGTCATGCGGTGTTTCCTTCAAGAATGTTGTGCCGTCGTAAGCAGTAATTCGATGCATTAAATGGAATGATCGCATTGATGGCTGACCAAAACCGCTCCTTACGCCCCCGCCGGCGCTACATCGACTGGGTCGTCTGGATTTCCGTATTGGGTGCGCTCGGCCCCGCTCCGTGGTGGCGGATTATCGTAAAATTGATGTTCCTGCGCAATCTCGCCGCCGGCGGTGTGCCGCAACCGGGGGGTTCGCCGATTAACGATGGTCCCACCCCCCGGAAGTATGGCAAAATCCCGCCCAGTTGACAGGCGCTCACTAGTTAGGCCGGGGCGGTGCCGGCAATGTCCTTCCTGATAGCTTTACCCATCCTGCAAGCGATATAGGTGATTTAGATGTCTCAGATGACGAGTTTGGAAAACGAAGTGGCGCAGCTGATCGTGGAGGCATTGAACCTCGAGGATGTGCAGCCGGACAAGATCGACCCGGACGCGCCGCTGTTCCGCGAAGGCCTCGGGTTGGATTCCATCGATGCCTTGGAGCTAGCCTTGGCGATATCCAAGAAGTACGGTTTCAAACTCCAGTCGGACGACAAGAAGAACGCCGATATCTTCTTTTCACTGCGCACGTTGTCCCGGCATGTCGAGCAGAACCGCGTCAGCTGAAGGCAACCCCCGGTGCGCGCCCTGTTGCTGACGCTCGGCCTGGTGTTCTATCCGCTGGCGGTGCATGGTTTGGTCGTTCTGCAGCTGCCGGGGTTCGCCGTCTTCGGCCTGGTCGCGGCCAGCCTCACCTATCTCCTGGTGCTGGGCTTCAAAGGCGGCCGGGGTGTGGCGCCAGCGTGGTTATGGATGTATGGCCTGCTCGCGGCCACCGGCGTCCTCAGTCTGTATGCCCGTTCGGTGCATGTATTATTCCTGCCACCGGTGCTGATCAACCTCGGCTTGCTGGCGGTGTTCGGTGCCAGCCTGCGCCACGGGGCGGTGCCCCTGGTGGAGCGTCTGATGCGCATCGCCTATGCCGGCGCGCTGCCCCCGGGGCTGGCCAGCCTGGCGCGGCGCCTGACGTGGCTGTGGGTGGTGTTTTTTGCCGGCATGGTGCTGTTATCCGTGGCGCTGGCGCACTGGGCACCCCTGGCGGTCTGGTCTTTGTTCGTCAATGTGCTCTACTATTTTTTCGTGGCGGCCATGCTCATCCTGCAGCATCTTTACCGGCATTTTCGTTTCCGCCAGTATGGCACGGTGAGCCTGTGGCAATTGGGGCGCAATCTGGCGCGCATGTCACCGCGCGACCCGAATCACCCGTTTTTCGGCCGCGGCCGGCCATGACCGGCATTCCCTTTCTGCGGGCAGGCGGCCCCGACGACGTGATCGCCTGGCGGCGCGGCCAGGGCATCACGCGCACGGCGTTTCTGCGGGACGTGGCGGCGCTGATACCGCGCCTGCCGCAGGCCGGTTACGTGCTCAATCATTGCGACGACCGCTATCACTTCCTGGTGTGCCTGGCCGCGTCGCTGCAGCGTGGGCAGATCAGCCTGTTTCCACCGAGCCGTGCCCCCCAGGTGCTGGAAAAACTCAAGAATGAATACGCCGATGTCTACTGTCTGACGGATCAGGCGGAGGAGTCCGTGGGCATGGAGATGTTTGTCTACTCACGTCCGTCCGGGCCGGGGGAGGGTGCCGCGGTTGCGCCGCCCACCCTGGCGTTTCCCGCCGACTACAAGGTGGCCATCGCCTTTACCTCCGGCAGCACCGGCGAGC
>JAYSOL010000047.1:0-2753 GCA_043723045.1 Gammaproteobacteria bacterium
TACATCCTGCGGGTCGGGGCCGGATTTTTCCAGCAGCGCCTCGATCCAGGGAATGTCATCCTCGACCGCCTTGATCTGGTGGTAATAGAGGCCATTCCAGGCCACGAGGTGAAAACTGTCCGGCGCGGCGCTGAGACTTGCCACCAAATCAGGATCGGCGTGCCGCACACCGCCGAGGAGACAACGCCACAACAACGCCCGATGCTCCGCCGGCAGGGGTTTGGGGTTTTTGCCGGGGACAAAAATAATCCGGTTGCGGGGTGGGGCCACCTGCAGGTCTTCCTATTGGTTGCTGTTATTGGGACAGCGCCGATTGTAAACTGATTACGCGATTTTGCGTCAGTCAACCCCATAACCGATACAACCCAAGGATTCCATCATGCAAAACCCACGGCGCAAAATTCTGCTACTGGGCTACGGCGAAATGGGCCACGCCATGCAGCATCTGCTAACCGAGCGGCACGATCTCACCCTCTGGCAACGCACACCCCGGGACGGCAGCCGGCCGGTCACGCCGGAAAGCCTGGTGGCGCAGTGCCAGGTCGTTCTCTTCTGCCTGCCCACACCACCGCACTTTGACCTCCTGACTCGCCTGCGCCCGATGTTGTCGCACCAAACCCTTTGCCTCAGCATCGCCAAAGGGCTGGACGAGCAGGGACGCACACCGGCGGACGTGTTCAACCAGGTCCTGGGGACGACGGTACCCAACGGCGTGTTATACGGCCCCATGATCGCGGAGGAAATCCGCGCCGGCAAACCGGCCTTCGCGGAGCTCGCGGTGAACGACGACCAGTACTGGCAGCCAGCGGCGGCGCTTTTTCGTGGCAGCCAGCTGCACGTCGAGCCATCGCCGGATCGCGTCGGCATCGCCTGGTCGGCGGTGCTGAAGAATGTCTACGCCATTCTGTTCGGCGTAGCCGATGAACTTAAGCTGGGTGACAATATGCGCGGACACCTGGCGGTCGGCGCGCTGCGCGAAATCAGCATGATCGTGACGCGCGTCGGCGGCCAGGCCACCACACCCTATCAGCTCGCGGGCCTGGGTGACCTGATCACCACCGCCACCAGCGCCGGCTCGCACCACCACGAACTCGGACGGTTGTTGGTGCGCGGCCAGCGCGACGCGATTCGTGGCGAGGGTATCCACACGTTGCAGATTCTGCGCGCGCTACCCTGGTTCACGTCCGCCACCTTGCCCCTGTTGCATGTGGTCGACCGGTGCGTACGCGATCCGGACGGCATCCGGCGCACCATGCAGGACTATCTCGCGCAGCTTGATCTACCGGCGTGATGGAGTGCAGCGGCTCACTCCCGCACTCCAAAGAATGTTAGTCGTAGCACCCGGGCTCAGGTAGAATAAGCGGCCCGGGACACCCGCAATACCGTAAACGCCATTGTCAGAACTGAATCCCCGACAGAAAGAAGCCGTACGCTACATCAGCGGTCCGCTGCTGGTGCTGGCCGGCGCCGGCAGTGGCAAGACCTCGGTGATCACGCGCAAAATCGCCTGGCTGATCCAGGAATGCGGCATCCCGCCGGCGCGCATCGCCGCCGTGACCTTCACCAACAAGGCCGCGCGTGAAATGAAGACGCGCGTGTCGGCCCTGCTCAAGGGCAAGGAATCCAAGGGGCTCACCGTCTCGACCTTCCACACCCTCGGCCTCAACATCCTGCGGCGCGACGGCCACCTGCTGGGTTACAAAAAGGGCTTTTCCATCTTCGACGCGGATGACAGCCTGTCGCTGATCCGCGAACTGATGAAAGACGGGTCGGCGCGTGCCAAGGGTGCGGCGGAGAAAATACAGTGGCAGATCTCCGCCTGGAAAAACGCCCTCACCACGCCGGAACAGGCAACAACGCAAGCGGCGGGCGACCAGACCAAGACGGGTGCCGCCTTTATTTACACCGAATACACGCGCAACCTGCTGGCCTGCAATACCCTGGACTTCGACGACCTGATCCTGCAGCCGCTGCGCCTGCTGCAGTCCCACCCGGATACCCTCACGCAGTGGCAGCACCGCATCCATTACCTGTTGGTGGATGAATATCAGGACACCAATGCCTGTCAGTACGAGCTGGTGAAACTCATCGTGCGGCCACGCAATGCGCTCACTGTGGTGGGCGACGACGACCAGTCGGTGTATGCCTGGCGCGGCGCGCAGCCGGAAAACCTGGTGCATCTGCAGAGCGACTTCGCCGATCTCAAGGTCATCAAGCTGGAACAGAACTACCGCTCCACCGGGCGCATACTCAAGGCGGCCAATGCCCTCATCGGCAACAACCCGCACATCTTCGAGAAACGCCTGTGGAGCGAACTGGGATTCGGCGACCCGATCAGAGTCATGCAGTCACGCGACGATGAACACGAGGCGGAACGCGTGGTGTCGCAGCTGTTGCACCACAAGTTTACCCAGCGCACCGACTTCAAGGATTACGCCCTGCTGTATCGCGGCAACCATCAGGCACGGTTGTTCGAACGGGCGCTGCGGGAACAGCGCATCCCCTATTACCTGAGCGGTGGTACCTCTTTTTTCGAGCGCACTGAAATCCGCGATGTGATGGCGTATTTCCGCCTCGTCAGCAATCCCGACGACAACAACGCCTTTCTGCGCGTGGCCAACACCCCGCGGCGCGAGATCGGCACCAACACCTTGGAAAAACTCGGCGGCTACGCCACACAACGTTCGCTGAGTCTGATGGACGCCTCCTTCGAACTGGGACTGACACAACATCTGAATGACCGCCAGCTCAGC
>JAYSOL010000048.1:0-10051 GCA_043723045.1 Gammaproteobacteria bacterium
CCAGGTTAAACACCTCTAAGGGGTTAACGATGGCCGCTGAGATGCTGCCCAAGCTGACCAACTCGATATACGAGAGCTTATTACTGGTCGCCAGACCAATGACCCAAAAATGCTCTTTCTGTTGACCTAGTTTGTTTTCCCGCAATAGGACTTTCCGCATGATCTCGAAGATATCTTGCGGATGGGAGATATTAATTTTCTGTTCTTTGGTTAACCGTACATTCATCGGGTGGTGGTCCTAAATAGTGATTATCCTTGGGTTATCGACAGTAGGTTGGGGTGAGCATCGCGAACCCCAACATGACCTCGTGCACGCAATCGTTGGGGTTCATTTCATTCACCCCAACCTACCTTGCTGTGTTTCACAGAAGTTCATGACCGTGTTCTAGCACCTTGATTCCAAATTCTGCTACAGATTCCTTTTCTATTTTGTCATAAGCTCGCGATGACTCCATCAAATCGTTTGCATGCAAGAAGCGCTCATCTTCGTCAATGTCTTCGTTGTTCGCTAACGCCTGCAACTTCTGATTTAACTCACGCAGCGCAAGGAGCACATAACGCGCGTTGCTCTCTGTTAACTCTATTTTTACAGTTTTATGTTCCATGGTTACGCCCTCACCAAAACTCCACCTTTTTTCACCTGAAAATACTTTCCGCAGCGGATGCCCATTTCCTCAAGAAGACCTTTGTATTTGTCAACGGGCATGTTGCTTATCGGTGCCAGCATATAATGTTGCGGTTCGTCGCTTACAAGTTTCAAGCCAGGAATGACCTGAGATCCTTTGTTAAATTTCCAGGCAAATCCGGTGAGATTTTTTTCTATTATTTTCTCTATGGTATATAAGCTAACACCTTTCCCATTGGCTATGATCACGGTGACGCCATTTATAATTGTTGTGTTGACCTCAAACGATCTGATTGCGGTAAGTTTATGACTCCCTGAATTACCCATACGGTACACATCTTCCGGGAACAATAAAAACTCTTCCAGTTTGATGCTCATTGAAGCTCTCCTTTTGTTCAATGGTTGCTGTTTTTTCACCTTAATGAATAAGCTCAGCACGGTAGGTTGGGGTGAGCATCGCGAACCCCAACATGACCTCATGCACACAGTCGTTGGGGTTCATTTCATTCGCCCCTACCGTGCTGGATTGCGGTCTCGCGCACGGTTGAGCGTGTTTGTTACGCCGCAACCTCGACGTACTCGACATGACTCGATGGCTGAGGAGGTGGAATGCCATCTTCGCGAAGGCCGTCCAGGTGAAATTCGATGGCTTCGCGGATATGCGCCTCTATCTCTTCTAAGCTAGCGCCTGTAGCAATACAGCCCGGCAAATCTGGAACGTAGGCTGAGTAATTATCCTGGGCCTTTTCAATAACAATGGCGTATCGCATAAGACACCTCACTTTTTCAGTTCAGACTGCTTGAGAATGCTATTCACCGTTCCCGGTGCAAGATCATCGCTGGGTTTTCCTGCCACAGTTACCCGGCCGGACTTTGATGGGTGTTTGAATTGTCTGTGGCTACCACGTGTGGCGACGAGAACCCAGCCATCATCTTTAAGCATTCTAAGCACTTCGTTAACTTTCATTAAGTTAGAATAGCAGTTCGCTATTCCGCAGGCAAAAAACAGCTACCGCATTCAGAGTGTTTTTATTTTGCCGCCTTGCTCTGAGTCTTTACCACACTCATCGCTGTAGCGATCATCCCGCTCAGGTCCGCCAGATTGCTCGGCAGGATGAGGGTGTTGCCTTCCTGCGCCAGGTTGGCGAAGGCGTCGACGTATTTTTCCGCGACTTTCAAGTTGATCGCCTCGATGCCGCCGGGTGACTGGATGGCGTTGGCGATTTTCTGGATGGCGAGCGCTGTGGCTTCGGCCACCGTCTTGATGGCGGCGGCTTCACCTTCGGCGCGGTTGATGGCCGCCTGGCGTTCGCCTTCGGAGCGTTGAATCGACGCCTCGCGTTCGCCGGTGGCGATGTTGATCTGTTCCTGCTTGCGGCCTTCCGAGGCGGCGATGAGGGCGCGCTTCTCGCGCTCGGCGGTGATCTGCTGCTGCATGGCGTGCAGGATGTCCTTGGGCGGTGTCAGGTCCTTGATCTCGTAACGCAGCACCTTTACACCCCAGTTGGCGGCGGCCTCGTCCAGGGCCGCGACCACGGTGTGGTTGATGCTGGCGCGTTCCTCGAAGGTTTTGTCCAGTTCCATCTTGCCGATGACCGAGCGCAGGGTGGTCTGGGCGAGCTGGCTGATGGCGAGAATGTAATCACTGGAACCATAGGACGCGAGCTTGGGGTCGGTCACCTGAAAGTAGAGGATGCCGTCCACCTGCAGCTGGGTGTTGTCGCGTGTGATACAGATCTGGCTCGGCACATCCAGGGGGATTTCCTTGAGCTCGTGCCGGTAGGCGAGGCGATCGATGAACGGGACGACGATATTCAGGCCGGGGGCGAGGGTGCCGTGATAGCGCCCGAGACGTTCGACCACATAGGCGGTTTGCTGCGGCACCACCTTGATGGCCTTGAAGACAAAAATCAGCGCGACGGCGAGTAAGATAATGGCGATTTCCATGGTTTCCTCTGGATGGTGTTTACTGATTAACCGGGTTTGTGCTGGCTGAGGATGAGGACAGAACCGTTGCGGTCCTTGATATAGAGCGGCACGTTGCGCGGCGTGTCCGGCGATTCGAGTTCCGCATCCCATTGGGTGCCGCGATAGGTGACGCGCGCGCTGCCGTTTTCGTGCCAGGTCTCCACCGTCACCCGCTGGCCGATATCCAGGTTCTGGTTGGCGGGGATTTCCTGCTGACTGTGGGCGGTTTTCCATGCGCGTAGCAGCAGCGTGCCCGCGACGCCGATGATGGCGGCCACCACCAGCTGGACGGTGAAATCGAACTTCCCGAGCGCCATGAGTCCGCCGGCGCTGAGGGCGATGCTGAACACCAGCATGTAAAACGTGCCAGTGAGCATTTCCAGCCCGAGCACGCCTAAGGCCAGCAGAAACCACCAGACATACGGTTGCATGATGTTATCCCCTTAGTGACATTGAGTCTCGTGGCGGTGCAGTGTGTGCCGGTAGTCTTCTTTTGTCGGCAACCTGCACTATCTTAGCAGAGTAATCCGCCGTTGTGGGCGTGCCGTCAGGCTCGCACCCGAACGGCACAGACTTAAAAGATTTTGCACCTGTAGGGTGGGCATCGCCCACCAGCGGCGCCTATCGACGCCCCGTGTGATGGGCGATGCCCACCCTACGTTTTGAGCTCGTGGATTATGACCAGGCCTTCCATAACAATGAAGTGCCGCTGATCAAGAGCAGGCAGCCGATAAGGCGCTGCATCTGCGCCGATGACAGACCGATGTGCACCCGGTGGCCGAGGTACAGGCCCAGCGCCATCAGGGGTAGTGCCCCCAGCAAGGCCACGAAGATACCGTCCTGCAGCAACAGGCCGGCGATGATGAACGCGACGATGCGCAGACCGCCGTCGATCAGGAATAGGGCGCTGAAGGTGGCGCGCAGTTCGGACTTGTCGCGCAGGCGATGCGACACATAGATCACGTAGGGCGGTCCGCCGGTGCCGAACAGGGCGCCGACCATGCCCCCGGCCAGGCCCGCCGGCACGGCCCACCAGCGCGATATGCGCTTTTCGCCGTGCAGGTTGAACGCACTGTGCAGGCCAAACAACAGGACGATCACGCCGAGGCCAATGAGCAGGGGTTGGCGCGGCAGGTTGATCAGCAGTCCCACGCCCAGGATGATCCCCACGGCGCTTGTTGGCAGCAGGAGGCGGACTTCGTCCCAGCGCGCGTGTTGGCGGGTGCCGCCTCCCAGGATGACGGAGGCGGAAAAATCCGTCACCAGGATCAGCGGCACCACGAACTGCAGGGGGAGGTAATGGGCGAGCAACGGGATGGCCACGAGGCCGGAACCGAAACCGGAAATGCCGCGGATGAAATACGCCAGCAGGATGACCAGGGCGGAAAGGATGATGGCTTCGGTGCTGATGGGAGGATCTCGTGTGGCGGTGCCGGACCGTAAAAGTTGCAGTATATGCGTAAGGGAACACCAAAAATCAGAATATGTGGATACTATGGACGTAGGGTCGGCATCGCCCACCACGCGGGGCGTCGATAATCTTCCGCTGGTGGGCGATGCCAACCCTACGTGAGTCGTGGATTAAGTGCGGTGTATCACCAACATTGATTCAAATGCGCTTCAACAGCACGTACACCGCCCCGGTGCCGCCGTCATTCTTGCGCGCCGAACAGAAGGCCAGAACGGCGTCTTTCTGGCGCAGCCATGAGTTAACTTTCACCTTTAAAACCGGTAGTTTACCTTCGGAACTTAAACCTTTTCCGTGGATGATGCGCACGCAGCGTTTGCCGTTCACCTGGGCCTGGCGCAGAAAATCGCTCACCAGCTCGCGCGCCTCGGCCACCACCCGGCCATGCAGGTCGAGCTCCGCCTCGATGGCGTATTGACCGCGCCGGAACTTGCGCAACACCCGCTGCTGGATGCCCGGACGGGTGAAGAGCAGTTCCTCCCCGGCCTCCACGTCGGCCGGCTCGTACTCGTCCGACAGCAGGCTGCGCACGACGTCGGCGTCGTCCTGCTGGCGTTGCTGCGGGATGGGTTTGCGCCGGGGTTTGTGCGGCGGCACCCGGTCCTGCTTTAGTGCGCGCGCGCCTTTGGCCGCTTTGCGGAAGAGCGTGTCAGCGTCGCCGTGGTTGTCCTTGTCTTTGCCCATGCTTTAGTTGCCGACAACCGCCGGCGGTCGCCTCATGCCACATGCGGTCGATCGGCGCGCGTCAACGATCCCCGCGATGGTGTTTATTGCCGCGGTCATGGTCGTCATCATGTCCGCGCCCGTTGCGTCCACCCCGGTCGTCGTCATCGTGTTTGCGCTTGTTGTGTTTTTCTTTCTTTTCTTTTTTATCTTTCCAGCCGACGAAGTTGCGGTGATCGCGGTCATCGTCGGCGCGATAATGTGGTTGGGCCTGGCGCTGGTAGTCATCCCACTGTTCATGGCGATGTTTACGTAATCCCGGAGGTACGTGACCCACCTTGGTGTGCGCCCACGGGCCGCCATATCCCGGGCCGACGTACCAGGTGTCGTGATCGTACAGATAATAATTGTCGTCATCGAAAAATATCTGATGCGGCGAGCCGAAGGCGATATACACCTGCGGGCCGGGCAACCACACCATATGCGGCGGCGCGGGCAGCGCAATCACCGGCGCCGGAATATTGATTTGCACCGAGACATCGGCGGCATGCGCAAGGCCCGACGCGGCCAGCAGCCAGAAAGCCGCCAGGGAGGATGCAAAGGACCGTGGGATGAGATGTATCGTCATGGTGATGTTAATCCTTTAAGTGATGTTGTATTGATGAACCGTTATCCGTTGCGTTGCTGGGTTTCCAGATAGCGCTCCACGTCCAACGCCGCCATGCAGCCGCTGCCGGCGGAGGTGATCGCCTGGCGGTAGATGTGGTCCTGCACGTCGCCGGCGGCGAATACCCCGGGGATGCTGGTGGCGGTGGCGTTGCCCTGGGTGCCGGATTTGGTTTTGATGTAACCGTGATCCATGTCCAGCTGACCGGTGAACAGGTTGGTGTTGGGGGCATGGCCGATGGCGATGAACACGCCCTGGACTTGGAGGTCCTTGGTCTTGCCGTCGGCGGACTTGAGGCGCGCGCCGGTCACACCGCTGTTGTCGCCCAGGACTTCATCCAGTTCGTAATTCAATTCCAGGGTGATGTTGCCGCTCCTGGCCTTTTCCATGAGCTTGTCGATGAGGATGGCCTCGGCCTTGAATTTCTCGCGCCGATGGATGACGCTGACGTGCGCGGCGATGTTCGACAGATACAGCGCCTCTTCCACGGCGGTGTTGCCACCCCCCACCACGGCGACCTTCTGACCTTTATAGAAGAATCCATCACAGGTGGCGCAGCCGGAAACACCCTTGCCACGGAATTTTTCCTCCGAGGGCAGGCCGAGGTATTTGGCCGAGGCGCCGGTGGCGATAATGAGGGCATCGCAGGTGTACACCCCGGAATCGCCTTCGAGGCGGAAGGGGCGTGCCTTGAGATTGGCCGTGTGGATGTGATCGAAGATGACCTCGGTGTGGAAGCGCTCCGCATGTTTCTGCATGCGTTCCATCAGCCCCGGGCCCTGCAGGCCTTCCACGTCCCCCGGCCAGTTGTCCACTTCGGTGGTGGTCATGAGCTGGCCGCCCTGTTCCATGCCGGTGATGAGCACGGGTTTGAGGTTGGCGCGGGCGGCATAGACGGCGGCACTGTAGCCTGCGGGTCCGGAACCGAGGATAAGTACACGGGCATGCTTCACTTCAGACATAATCGAAAGACTCCAGGGCGAGAAGGGTGATGTCGGCTAAATGGGGGCGTTGTCCCGTAATTTAACGAGGATGTTACACCATTACAAATCCTCTGGTATGTTGCGTGACAGAAAGTCGGACCAGCGGAACGGAGAGGAGCAGGTTATGCGTATCGGTATCCCCAAAGAGATCAAGCCCCTCGAAGGGCGGGTGGCGCTGGTGCCGGATGCCGCCGGCGAAGTGGTGCGCAACGGACACGCGGTATTGCTCCAGGCCGGCGCGGGGTTGGCCAGCGGTTATTCGGATGCGGACTATCAGCAGCAGGGCGTCGACATCCTGCCCGATGCGGCGGCGGTGTATAGCCAGGCCGAATTGCTGCTCAAGGTCAAAGAACCCATCGCCGCCGAGTTCCCGCTGTTGCGCCGCGAGCACCGCCTGTTTTCGTTTTTGCACCTGGCGGCAGAACCCACGCTGGCGGCGTTACTGCAGCAGAAGGGGCTCACGGCCCTGGCCTTCGAGACCGTGGAGCAGGCGGGACGCTTGCCGCTGCTGGCGCCCATGAGCGATATCGCCGGACGCATCGCCGTGCAGGTGGGCGCCACCCTATTGCACAGTCCGCAAGGGGGGCGTGGACTGCTGCTCGGTGGGTTGCCCGCGGCACCCCGTGGCCGCGTGGTGGTGCTGGGTGCGGGGGAGGCCGGCGGCAATGCAGCGGCCCTGGCGGCGGCCATGGGTGCCGAGGTGGTGGTATTTGATCGGTCCCGCACCGCCCTGGCGCGCATGTTTGCCTTAGGGCCCAATGTCACCGGCCTGCACGCCTATCCCACGGCCATCGCCGAGGCGGTGCGGGAGGCGGATCTGCTCATCGGTGCGGTGCTGATCCCCGGCGCCCGCGCCCCCCGCCTGGTGACCCGCGCCATGATCCGCAGCATGCACCCCGGTTCGGTGGTGGTGGACATCTCCGTGGATCAGGGGGGCTGCATCGAAACCACCCGGCCGACGGATTACGCCCAACCCACCTATGTGGCGGAGGGTGTGACCCATTTCACCGTGACTAATATGCCCGGGGCGGTACCGCGCACCGCGTCCCAGGCCTTGTCCGCCGTGCTGACGTCCTTTGTGCTGCGTCTGGCTGAGAAGGACTGGCAGGATGACCCGGCGCTGCGCGCCGGTCTCAACATTCAGGCCGGCCGGGTGGTGCATCCGCAGGTCGCAGCAAGCCTGGGTGGGGCCTGATATGGCCGAGCGTCGACATAAAAACCAATATTTCCCTTGGCTTAACGCGTTTAAACAGGGAAAATGGGCGGGAATACGCGCACTCTCGAGGACCGCAGTGGCCCAGGCAACCTGGAAAAAAACCCAACGACCGCCCCTAGCTCCCAAGCTGATCCGGATGATTCGGGAGGTCGGCCTGTACGTCTTGGCGGCGTTATCCTTATATCTGTTGATTTGCCTGTGGACCTACCAGCCGGCGGACCCGGGCTGGTCCACCAGCGGTTTCAGCGGGCGGGTGGCCAACGCCGGGGGCCGGGCCGGTGCCTGGATCGCGGATATTTTCTTCAATCTGTTCGGTTATGTCGCCTATCTCTTTCCCGTGATGGCCGCCGTCGGCAGCTGGCGTTTCTACCTCGATCGTAAAAACGACCAGCCGCCGGACATCCGTCACAAGGCCCTGTGGTGGGGCGGTTTCCTCATGCTGCTGTTGGGGGCCTGCGGCCTCGGCAGTCTGCATTTTCAAACTTGGGTGACGGGCATGCCCTTCAGCACCGGCGGTGTGTTCGGGCAGGCGGTGAGTGCCGGTCTGGTGTCGGCCTTCAGCTTTGTCGGGGCCACGCTGTTTCTGCTCACGCTATTCCTCTCCGGTGTCACCTTGTTCACCGGTCTCTCCTGGCTCAAGCTGATGGACCTGGTGGGCGCCTGGTCCCTGGAGTTCGGCGAGCGCGCGCGCAAGCACCTGTCCAGCCTGATCGATTATTTTATCGGCCTGCGCGCCAAGCGCGCGCGGCGGGAAACCGTGGCGGTGGAAAAGAAGGTGTTGCAGAAACATGTAGCACCACGCATCGAACCGGTGATCAAGCCGCCGGCCAAGAGCGAGCGCGTCGAGCGCGAAAAGCAGGTGCCGTTGTTCGATACCCCGTCCAGCGGCGAGTTGCCGCCCCTGTCGCTACTCGATCCGCCGGACGAGAAGAAGGCCTCCTACTCCACCCAGACCCTGGAGGCGATGTCGCGCCTGCTGGAAAAGAAGCTGCTCGATTTCAACATCGAGGTGCAGGTGGTGGCGGTGCATCCGGGTCCGGTGATCACACGCTTTGAAATCGATCCGGCGCCCGGTATAAAGGCCAGCCAGATCACCGGTCTCGCGCGGGATCTGGCGCGCGCCATGTCGGTCATCAGCCTGCGTGTGGTGGAAAACATCCCGGGTAAATCCGTCGTTGGCCTGGAGATCCCCAACGAGCAGCGCGAAATCGTGCGCCTGAGCGAAGGCCTGTCGTCCAAGGCCTACGAGGATGTCAGTTCGCCCCTGGCCCTGACCCTGGGCAAGGACATCGGCGGTCATCCCATCATCGTGGATCTCGCGAAGATGCCGCACATGCTCATCGCCGGCACCACCGGGTCGGGAAAATCCGTGTGCATCAACGCGCTGATACTCAGCCTGGTGTACAAGTCGACGCCGGAGCAGGTGCGACTCATCATGGTCGACCCCAAGATGCTGGAGTTGGCAATGTACGAAGGCATTCCGCATCTGCTGGCGCCGGTGGTCACCGACATGAAGCAGGCGGCCAATGCCCTGCGCTGGTGTGTGGTGGAGATGGAACGGCGTTATCGTTTGATGGCGGCCCTCGGTGTGCGCAATATCGCCGGCTACAACCATAAAGTGAAGGACGCGGAGAAGGCCGGCAAGCCGATCCTCGACCCGATCACCGTGCCGGAGGAGGGCGAGGAGGTGCAGGTGCTGACGACGTTGCCGTACATCGTCATCATTATCGACGAGCTCGCCGACATGATGATGGTGGTGGGCAAGAAAGTGGAGGAGTTGATCGCACGTCTGGCGCAGAAGGCGCGCGCCTCCGGCCTGCATCTGATCGTCGCCACCCAGCGCCCGTCGGTGGATGTGATCACCGGCCTGATCAAGGCCAACATCCCGACGCGCGTGGCCTTTCAAGTGTCCGCGCGCGTGGATTCGCGCACCATCCTCGACCAGATGGGGGCGGAACAACTGCTCGGCCAGGGCGACATGCTGTTCCTGCAACCGGGCACGGGCCTGCCGATACGCGTGCATGGCGCCTTTGTCGCCGATCATGAAGTGCACAAGGTGGTGGCCTTCCTCAAGAAAAGCGGCAAACCGAATTACAACGAAAGCATCCTCACCGGCGATGTCGAGAGCCTGAGTGGTGGCGATGCCGCGGGTTTTGGCGGCGAGGCGGGCATGAACGGCGAGGCCGATCCCCTGTACGACGAGGCCCTCAAAATCGTCACTGAAAGCCGGCGTGCGTCCATCTCCGGCGTGCAACGGCGTCTGCGCATCGGCTATAACCGTGCCGCACGCCTGATCGAGGAAATGGAAAAAACCGGTGTGGTCGGCCCATTGCAGCCCACCGGCAGCCGCGAAGTCCTGGCGCCGCCGCCCCCTCCGCACAGCTGAACAAGGGTCTGAAAAGACGGTCTGATATAGGGACTTTGTAGGGTGGGCGATGCCCACCCTACATTCCGGGTTGGA
>JAYSOL010000049.1:0-2970 GCA_043723045.1 Gammaproteobacteria bacterium
CTAGGAGGATGGAGGAGCCTTACTCTCCGTCGGCCTCCTGGCCGACGGGGAAATTCGTTACAGGTACCTTAAAGTATATGCAAGGACCGCACCAGAATGCAGACTTTGTTCATTTCGTCTTGCTGCATCGGTATATAATTATTATCTAATATTCGTAATTCTGTCAACTAAATAATCTGGCCATCACGCTCACGACCCGACATGGCCAGAAAAAAAGCGTCAAGTGACTGTATTTAAATAAAAAATCAGTTAGAGCAGCCTTATCGCGGCGCGGCAAGCAATACTTCTGCCCTGGTGACGACCGGCCGCTTACCGGGTCAACCGCCGTCACAGGACCCACGTGGTGAGCAACAAGAATGTCAGAAAATAGGCGGCAGGCATGACCCAGTGCGTCAGTATCCCGTGTGCGGGCAGGCGGCGCTTTCCGTCGGATCAGATCTTGAGTCGCTCCACAGCGCGCCCGTGAACCAGATGGGCATCGATGATTTCATCCACATCCTCCTTGTCCACATAGGTATACCAGGTCCCTTCGGGGTAGATCACCATCACCGGGCCTTCGCTACAACGGTCCATGCAACCGGCATTGTTGATGCGTACACCGCCCTTCCCCGACAGGCCCAATTGCTTGATGCGCTGCTTGGCGTAATCGCGCAGGCCGGGCGAGCCCTTGTCGGCGCAGCAGGGCTCACCATTGTCACGTTGGTTGATGCAGAAAAACACGTGGTAGCGGTAATACGGTTCCGTCATGAGTAATTACGCCTGGACATGGATTATTTAGTAGCGCTGTGCGACCCAGCGTATAGTGTACACATCTTCATTTTACGTCTCACGATTTTCATTGCGCCCTCCGCCCTTGTCCACAGAGAAAAAAATCGCGTCCTTCCCCCTCGCCCAAGCGGACCGCTGTGTGATGTGCGGGCTGTGCCTGCCGCACTGTCCGACCTACCGCAAGACCGGGGATGAAAACGAATCACCGCGCGGGCGCATCGCGCTGATGCGCGCCCTCGCGGAGGGCGATCTGCCGCTGGATCAGCGGCTGGAAAACCATCTGGCGCAGTGCACCGCGTGTGGCGCCTGCGAGCGCGTCTGTCCGTCCTATGTCGGGTATGCCGAAATGCTTTATGCCACGCGCGCCGCCATCGCCGCCCAGCGCCGGGGGTCAGCGGCGCGTCGCTGGGTGCAGCATCTCGTGCTCGATGGGCTACTCACCAGCGCTCGCGGACTGTGGGTGTTGAAAATGCTATTGCGTGTCTACCAGGCCAGCGGGCTACAGGGGTTGTTGCGCAAAAGCCGGTTGCTGACACACCTGCGCCTGGCGCGCTGGGACGACCTGTTGCCCACCTCCACGTCCGATCGCCTTGCGTTAGCGCCTGCCACCCGACAGGCCATGCCGACGCGTGGCAAGGTGGCGCTGTTCACCGGCTGTGTGGCATCGGTGGTCGACGCCGACACGCTGCGCGCCAGTGTCCGTGTCCTGCAACGCCTGGGTTATGAGGTGGTGCTGCCGAAAAACCAGGTCTGCTGTGGCGCCCTGCATTTGCATGCGGGTGACATGGCCAAGGCCGACACCCTGATGCGCCGCAATCTACGGGCCTTCGACGATCCTGCCCTTCAGGCCATCATCGGTGTGGCCAGCGGTTGCACGGCGCTGCTGACGCAATACCCGCAACACCTGACGGACGACCCCAGGGCGGCGGAATTTTCCCATCGGGTACACGACATCCATCGCTTCCTGGTGGAGGCCCCCTGGCCGCAAGACCTGCGCCTCAAGCCCCTGGCAAAAACCATCGCCGTGCATGAACCCTGCACCTTGCGTAACGTGCTGCGCGGACAGGAGCATCCGTACACGCTGCTCGGCCGCATTCCTGAGGCAAGGGTCGTGGCCCTGGCGGAAAACCAGTTCTGCTGCGGCGGTGCCGGGGCCTACATGCTCACGCAACCGGCCATGGCCGATCGCCTGCGCGACGACAAACTGGCGCACCTGCAACAGCTTGCGCCGGATCTGCTGGCCACGAGCAATGTCGGTTGTGCCCTGCACGTGGGTGCCGGCATGCGTGCCTTGGGGCTGGAGACTGAGGTCGTGCATCCGGTGACGCTGATCGCGCGTCAGTTGCCCGACTGATCAAAGCCGTCCGCCCGCACTGGCCGCCCCTTGCGGTCGGCGCGCGCTGTGGGGTATGTTCGTGCCATGCCCACACGCCAATTCAATGCCATGGATCGCCTCATCGCCGGCCTCGACCAGGCCCTGCATACCGTCTTCGGACCAACCCCCGTGGCGGAGCGCGTCAATCCGGCCGCTGCCTGTGATGCGAACGATCTCGACCCCGAACAACGGGAGCTGGCCGCCCGGCTCATGCGCGTCAATCATGCGGGCGAGGTCGCGGCCCAGGCCTTGTATCAGGGACAGGCACTGACCGCACGACTACCGCGGGTGCAGGAAAAAATGCAGCAGGCGGCGCAGGAGGAAAACGACCATCTCGCCTGGACCGCCGAGCGCATCGCGGAGTTGGGCGGTCACACCAGCTGGCTGAATCCGGTGTGGTATACCCAGTCCTTCGCCATCGGCGCCCTCGCCGGGCTGGCGGGGGATAAGTGGAGCCTCGGCTTCGTCGCCGAAACCGAACACCAGGTCGTGCAGCACCTGGACGAACACCTCGCACGGCTGGCTTCCTGCGACGACAAGAGTCGCGCCATCCTGCAACAGATGCGCATCGACGAGGCGCAGCACGCCACCACCGCCATAGAGGCCGGGGCGGCCACGCTGCCCGCGCCGCTCAAGCAACTCATGGGATTGACCTCAAAGGTCATGACGCGCACGGCCTTCTGGGTGTAAGCGCAGGCCCGACCTTTTGGCGATGGGTTATGCCCACCAGTCGTAGGTTGGGTTTACCCTAAAGGGCACGCGAGCCCGAAGGGCGGTGCGTGTGTTGTTGGGGCTTCAGCCCCTTACAACCACGGCCTACCCCTTGC
>JAYSOL010000050.1:0-5502 GCA_043723045.1 Gammaproteobacteria bacterium
CTATCAGATCTTTCGCCAGGGCAAGGCACTGCGTCATCCGGAGACCGGCGAACTGCTGGCGTACGAGGCGCAGTATTTAGGCGATGCCGCACTGCTGAAGGCCGGCGATCCCTCCAAGTTGGTGGTCACCACGGTAAAACAGGAAATCGTGCCCACGGATCGCCTGCTGGCGGCGCCGAAGCGCGCCTCGTTGCCTTACTACTATCCACGCGCGCCGGAAAAAGAGGTGCATGGCCGGATACTGTCGGCGGTCAACGGGCTGGAGGAGTTCGGCCCCAACACCATCGTTGCCATCAGCCTGGGCGAGCGTGAAGGCATGCAGGAAGGGCATGTGTTGCGCATCATGCGCCACGCCGGCAAGCACAAGGATCCGGTCACCAAAAAATTCTATAAGCTGCCGGACGAGGAGACGGGATTGCTCATGGTCTTCCGCGTCTACGAGAAGGTCAGTTACGCCCTGATTATGAATGCATCGCAACCCGCGCATTTGCTGGATGCCGTGCAGACGCCCTGAGGCGTGCCTTCGTCGGCGCGCCGGCCGCGTCCAGAATAATTCCGCCCGCAGCATGGCAAGGACGCCTTTATGACCCAGCCGGCGCTGATCGCCTGGCTGCTGTTGCATAAGCTCGCCGGGAGTTCGCGTACCTTCGTTAATTTGCTGGACCGCTTCGGTAGCGCCGCAGCGGTGTTTGCCGCTACACGCACCGATCTCACCGGCGTGGTGGAAGGCAAGACGACCTTGATCGACGCCATCCTCGAAGGCATCGATGCCGCCCGGGTGCAGGCCGAGTTGGATTGGCTGGCACAGCCCGGTTGTCACGTGGTGACCCTGGCGGACACCGACTATCCCCCCTTGTTGCGCGAGATCGCCGATGCGCCGCCGCTGTTGTTCGTGCGCGGCGTACGCTCGGTGCTCCTGTTGCCGCAGATCGCCCTGGTGGGTAGCCGCAATCCCACCGCCACGGGCTGTGAGAACGCGCAACACTTTGCCCAGAGTCTCGCACACGCCGGCATGGCCATCACCAGCGGTCTGGCCTTGGGGATTGACGCCTGCGCCCATCGCGGTGCGCTCGATGCCCACGGGGTCACCATCGCGGTGGCCGCCACCGGACTGGATCGGGTCTACCCATCGCGTCACCGCGAGCTGGCGCACGAGATCGCGGTGAGCGGCGCGCTGGTGTCGGAGTTTCCCCTCGGCAGTCCGCCGCGGCGTGACCATTTCCCGCGACGCAATCGCATCATCAGCGGCATGAGCACCGGCGTAGTGGTGGTGGAGGCGGCGCTGCGCAGTGGCTCGCTGATCACCGCGCGACTCGCCGGAGAACAAGGCCGCGAGGTGTTCGCCATTCCCGGCTCCATCCATTCGCCGTTGGCGCGCGGTTGTCATGCGCTCATCCGCCAGGGCGCGAAGTTGGTGGAAACGGCGCGCGACATCCTCGAAGAGCTGGGCCCCCTCGTCCGGGTGCAGATGGGCGTAAGGCTGGTGCACGAAGATCCGGACGATAGCGCAGGTTCGCGGTCGAAGGAAAATCCTGAATACGACATCCTCCTTGCCCATCTTGCACACGACCCGGTGGATGTGGACACGCTGGTGGAGCGTAGCGGATTGACGCCGGAAGTCATTTCCTCCATGCTGTTGCAAATGGAGTTGTACGGGCTGATTGAGGCTTGCCCGGGCGGGAAATACCAACGGTCGTCTTGATATCCCCCGCTGCGACCCGCATACGAGAGGTGCATGAAGGATGCGGGTCGGTGTGTTGTGCAATTACGCGTAGGGCGCCGCGAGTGCGCGCAACCGAATGTACAGCCCCAGAAAAGGTCATATGATGAAAGAAAATATGCTGGATGTCCTGATGTATCTGTTCGAGAACTACATGGACGAAGGCCCCGAGTTCAGTCCCGACCAGGAAACCCTGGCGACGGAGCTTTATCAGGCCGGGTTTCCGCGCGGCGAAATCAACAAGGCTTTTTCCTGGTTGGAAGACCTGACCAGCTTGCGGGAGCAAGGTACGGAACTTCCCCTGGCGAGCAAGGCCTCATCCATCCGCCATTATGCGCCGGCGGAACTGAAAAAAATCGGCAGCGAGGCGCGCGGCTTTATTCTGTTCCTGGAGCAAAACAGCGTGTTGGATGCGCGTACCCGCGAACTGGTGGTCGACCGTATCATGGCGCTGGAAACGGAAGAGATCACCCTGGAGCACCTGAAGTGGGTGATACTGATGGTGCTGTTCAACCAGCCAGGCCAGGAACAGGCCTACGCCTGGATGGAAGACCTCATCTTCGACGGCGTGCAGGAACATCTGCACTGAAGCCCGGGTTGGCGTGGCGTGCGTATAAAAATGAAGAGCCCTGAAAAGGGCTTTTTCATTTTGTGCGGAAGGGCGGTGTCTCCGTCCCCAAGTTATTCAATTCGCATGTATTTCGGGTCGCGAATCAGCCTAGGGTCCGCGCCTTCGGACAGTGAGCGTAGTCGTTCAGAAACACCGTCCCAGGATTTTTGTGCTTGACAAGCTACACGGTTTGTCGTCCACAATGCGCCCTACTGTCGTGCGCGCGTGACGCGCGGGTTGTTCAATTGCTGACTAAACGAAGCCCAAGAGACTAATGTCGAAGAATCTGATTATTGTGGAATCGCCGGCGAAAGCCAAAACCATGGCCAAGTATCTGGGCAAGGGCTTCACGGCGCTGGCGTCTTACGGACATGTGCGCGATCTGCTGCCGAAAAAAGGCGCGGTGGACCCGGATAACGACTTCGCCATGAAGTATGTCGCGATAGAAAAAAACAAGAAGCACCTGGATGCCATCATCAAGGCCATGAAAGGCTGTGACGCCCTGTATCTCGCCACCGATCCGGATCGCGAAGGCGAGGCCATCTCCTGGCATTTGTACGAGATACTGAAAGAAGAGGGCGTGCTTGAGGGCAAGCCGGTGCACCGCGTCGAATTCTACGAAATCACCAAGACGGCGATCCAAAAGGCGATGAAGGAGCCGCGCGAACTGTCGGCCAACCTGATCGATGCGCAACAGGCGCGTCGTGCCCTCGACTATCTGGTGGGATTCAATCTGTCGCCCTTGCTGTGGAAAAAAGTGCGTCGCGGACTGTCCGCCGGGCGTGTGCAGAGTCCGGCGTTGCGCCTGATCGTCGAGCGCGAGCTGGAGATCGAGGCCTTTCAGGCGCGCGAGTACTGGACCATCGAATCCGACCTCACCACCAAAGGGCAGAACTTCGTTTCCAAGCTGAGCTATTTCCAGGGCGAAAAACTCGAGCAGTTTTCCGTCGTCGACGAAAACCGCGCCGCGGAAATCGAGGCGGAAATGCTCAAGCAGGCCCAGGGTCGCTACCTCGTCACGTCGGTGGAGAAGAAGCAGCGCAAGCGTAACCCGTCGCCGCCGTTCACCACCTCCACGCTGCAGCAGGAGGCGTCGCGCAAGCTCGGCTTCACGGCGCAACGCACCATGCGCACGGCGCAACAGCTGTACGAAGGTGTGGACATCGGCGGCGAGACGGTCGGTCTGATTACCTACATGCGTACCGATTCGGTCAATCTGGCGGCCGAGGCCGTGGCCGAGATCCGCGAGCTCATCGCCAAGCGCTTCGGCGACGACAACCTGCCGGAAACGCCGCACGTCTACAAAACCAAATCCAAGAACGCCCAGGAGGCGCACGAAGCGGTGCGCCCGACCTCGGCGGAGCGCATCCCCGAGCAGATGAAGGAGCGCCTCACGCCGGAACAGTTCAAGCTGTACGAACTGATCTGGAAGCGCACCGTGTCCTGCCAGATGGTGCATGCGGTATTGGATACCGTGGCGGTCGACCTCGAGGCGGGCCCGGGCAATATCTCGCGCGCCACCGGCTCCACCCTGGTCAAACCCGGTTTTATGGCGGTGTACCAGGAAGGCACCGACGAGAAGAAGCCGGAGGAAGAGGACGAGTCCCTGTTGCCGGTCATGCTCAAAGGCGAGTACGTGGACCTGCGAGGCATCCGCAAGGAGCAGCACTTTACCGAGCCGCCGCCGCGCTACTCGGAGGCGAGCCTGGTCAAGACGCTGGAGGCCTACGGCATCGGCCGTCCCTCCACCTATGCCGCGATTATCTCCACCCTGGAGACGCGTGAGTACGTCACCCTGGACAAACGCCGTTTTCAGCCCACCGATGTGGGGCGGGTGGTGAACAAGTTCCTGTCGGAGCATTTCCACAAGTACGTGGACTACGATTTCACCGCGCGGCTGGAGGACGATCTGGACGCGGTGTCGCGCGGCGAGCGCGAATGGCGCCCGCTGTTGAAGGAGTTCTGGACCGAGTTCCATCAGCAGGTGGTGGACAAAGAGGACGTCGACCGGCCGGGCATCGAGATGATGGAGGAGGATTGCCCCAAGTGCGGCAAGAAATTATCCAAACGCCTCGGGCGCAACGGCTATTTCATCGGTTGCACCGGATATCCCGAGTGCGACTACACGCGCAACGTGGACGACGAGGTCGGCGCCTCCAACGAGCCGCAGATCGTGGAGGGCCGCAGTTGCCCCAAGTGCGAATCGGCGCTGGTGATCAAACGCGGTCGTTACGGCAAGTTCATCGGGTGCAGCAACTATCCCAACTGCAAGCACATGGAGCCGCTGGAAAAACCCGCCGACACCGGCGTGCAATGCCCCGAGTGCAAACAGGCGAGCATGCTCAAGCGCAAGTCGCGTTACGGCAAGATCTTCTATTCCTGCGCGCGCTATCCGGACTGCAAGTATGCGGTGTGGAATCTGCCCATCCCCGAGCCGTGCCCGCAATGCGGCTGGCCGATCACCAGCATCAAGGTGACCAAACGGCGCGGCACGGAAAAGGTCTGTCCGCAGAAGGAGTGTGGCTTTGCCGAGCCGTATGAAGGTGAATACGCGCCCAGCGAGGGTGGGGGCACGGACGTCTGAAGGCGCTGGCCGTTACTCTTGGGTGGGTTGCGGCGCGGCCTGGCGTCAGGCCGCGATGACGAACAGCCCAATGACACAGCCCATGCCGCCGGTCCACAGCAACGAGCGCAGTGTCGCCCAATTGCCGATATAGGCGAAACCGTGGGCCAGGCGAAATCCGATAAAGCTCAGCGCCAGCAGGTCGATACGCGCCTGGGGTGCGCCGAGTTGCTGGGCGATAATGACCGCCACGGCAAACGGCGGCAGCGCCTCGAAGGCGTTGAGTTGTGCCCAGGCGGCGCGTTGGCGCCAACCGGTGAGCTTGGCGAGGTAGGCGCGCGGTGCGGCATTGTCGAAGCCGGGCGCGACCTTGGCGGCCACGACCCAGGCGTAGGGGAGTAAAGCGGCAACCAGGATACACCAGTAGGCGGTCGTCATAGCGTCCCTGCTTGGTTGGAGTGGATGATGGGTTGGGTAGACGTTAGTGGTGGTGGCCGCCGGCGCCGTGCACGTGGCCGTGGCTCAACTCTTCCGCGCTCGCATCGCGCACCTCCACGACCTCTACGCTGAACAACAGCGTGACGCCGGCGAGGGGGTGGTTGGCGTCGA
>JAYSOL010000051.1:0-3695 GCA_043723045.1 Gammaproteobacteria bacterium
GGGCGCTGCGTTTTGCGCGCCTTGTTCCAACTCAGGCATCAGGAAAGCCGCAAAAAATGCTCGCGGTAGTACTTCAGCTCAGCGATGGATTCAAGGATATCGTCCAGGGCCTTGTGGGTATTCTTTTTTTCAAATCCATTGTTCAGGGCAGGCCGCCAGCGCTTGATCAGCTCCTTGATCGAACTCACATCCAGATTGCGATAGTGCACGTAGGCCTCCAGGGTGGGCATGGTGCGCGCGAGGAAGCGGCGGTCCTGACAGATGCTGTTGCCGCACAGGGGGGATTTGCCTTTCGGCACATATAGCTGCAGGAATTCCAGGGTCTGCTGTTCCGCGTCCGCCTCCGTCAAGGTGGAGGCCTTAACACGTTCCACCAGGCCGCTACCTTTATGGGTGCGGGTATTCCACTCGTCCATGCCCGCCAGCACCTCGTCCGATTGATGCACCGCCAGCACCGGGCCCTGCGCCACAATGTTGAGATCGGCATCGGTCACGATGGTCGCGATCTCGATAATCCGATCGGTGTCGGTATTTAACCCGGTCATTTCAAGGTCTATCCACACCAGGGCATTGGGATCCTGTGGCATGCGTTTTCTCCGAAATTAGCTTAAGATTAATTTTTTCCAACGGGTAGCATAACATTCCAAGCCATGAATAGTTTCTCTATCGTGTTTTTATCGCTGTTACTGGCCATGCAGGCCGCGCAGATGTGGCTGGGCTGGCGCCATCGGCGGCATATCGGCCGCCATCGCAAGGCTGTACCGGCCCCCTTCAAGGGCAAGATCCTGCTGAGCGCCCACAAGAAGGCCGCCGATTACACCATCGCCAAGAGCCGCTTCGGCCTGCTGGATGCCAGCATCGGCAACCTGCTGCTGGTAGGTTGGACGCTGGGCGGCGGACTGGAATTCCTCGACCAGGCGGTACGCGGCCTGGACTACGGCCCCCTGATCACCGGCACCGGCTTTATCCTTGCGGCCTTTCTCATCATGGGCGTGCTGGATATTCCCGCCTCGCTCTATATGACCTTCGTCATCGAGCAGCGTTTCGGATTCAACAAGACCACGCTCAAGACCTTCACCGTCGACCTGCTCATGCAGACCGCGCTGTTCGTCGTGATCGGCATACCGCTGTTGCTGGCGGTGTTGTGGCTGATGCAGGAAGCGGGCGACGCCTGGTGGCTGTATGTCTGGCTGCTGTGGACCGCCTTCACGCTGCTGATGGTCTGGGCCTATCCCAGCCTGATCGCGCCGCTGTTCAACAAGTTTACACCGCTCAAGGACAGCAAGGTGCAGAAACGTATCCAGGCCCTGCTCACGCGCACCGGCTTCAAGAGTCGCGGCATCTATGTGATGGACGGTTCGCGCCGCTCGGCCCATGGCAATGCCTACTTCACCGGCTTCGGCAAGACCAAGCGCATCATCTTCTACGACACCCTGCTCACCACCCTGGGGGCAAAAGAAATCGAGGCGGTGCTGGCGCATGAGCTCGGCCACTTCAAACGCCGTCACGTACTCAAACGCATGCTGCTGACCTTCTGCATCAGTCTCGCGGGCCTGGCCCTGCTCGGCTGGCTGATGCAGCAGGAGTGGTTCTTTCACGGGCTCGGCATGGGCCAGACATCGACCTACGCCGCACTCCTGCTGTTCCTGCTGGCCGGACCGGTATTCACCTTCTTCCTCTCGCCCCTCATGGCCTGGGGTTCGCGCCGACACGAGTTCGAGGCGGACAGCTTTGCCGCCGAACAGGCGGACGTCAAGAGTCTGGTGAGCGCCCTGGTGAAGCTGTACAAGGAAAATGCCAGCACCCTCACGCCGGACCCGCTGTATTCCGCCTTCTACGATTCCCATCCCCCGGCGCCGGTACGCATCGCGCACCTGCAGGGGCTGGCCTGATCATCACTCAACGCTAACGGAGACACGGCATGAAAAAATCGATCTTTGCGGTAATCGCCCTGAGCTGTCTGACCCAGGGTGTGCAGGCGGAAGCCATGCTTCCCGGTGACACCGCCAAAGGCAAGCAGCTGCACGACAGCGGTTGCGTCAGCTGCCACGGCAGCGAGGTCTATACGCGCAAGGACCGTCGCATCAAGTCGATCGAGGGCCTGATCGGCCAGGTGCACAACTGCAATAACAACCTGGCGCGCAGTTACGACGATGCACAACTCAACAACCTGACCAAATATCTCAATGAAACCTACTACAAATTCCAGTAGCCCGGGCGATGCGGACAGCTCCGATCTGGCGCGCCAACACTGCGTGCCCTGCGAAGGCGGCGTCGACCGCCTGACGCGCGAACAGGCCGAGCGGCTGATCAATCAGGCCCAAGGCTGGTCGTTGAGCGATGACGCCAGCGAAATCAGCCGTACCTACCAGTTCAAAAATTATTACGAGACCATGGCCTTCGCGAATGCCCTGGCGTGGATCGCGCATCGCGAGGATCACCACCCGGACATCGAGGTCGGCTACAAACGCTGTCACGTGCGCTATAGCACCCATGCTATAGGCGGGTTGTCGCACAACGACTTTATCTGCGCCGCGAAAATCAACCGCTTGCTGGATACCTGAGGGCGACGCGTTACCGACACCGTCTGCTAGGTCTGCTAGTGAGTCATCTCTTCTTCCGGGTTGGCGCTGATCTTGTGTACGCTGAGGTCCGCACCGGCGTACTCTTCCTCGTGACTCAGACGTATGCCCACCCATTTCTTCAGCGCGCCATACACCAGGAAGCCACCCATGAGCGCAATACTCACGCCGCCCACCGTGCCGACGAGCTGGGAAATAAACGATACGCCACCCATGCCGCCCAAGGCCGCCTTGCCGAAGATGCCGCAGGCGAGCCCGCCCCAGACACCCGCCAGGCCGTGTAACGGCCAGACACCCAGCACGTCATCGATCTTCCAGCGGTTTTGCGCGAGCGTAAAGGCCAGGACAAACAGGCCACCGGCGGCGGCGCCGATGACCAAGCCGCCGAGGGGATGCACCACATCGGAGCCGGCGCAGATCGCCACCAATCCGGCCAGGGCGCCGTTGTGCACAAAGCCCGGGTCATTCCTGCCCGCCACCAGCGCGCCCAGCACGCCGCCGACCATGGCCATGAGGGAATTCACCGCCACCAGACCGGTGATGTTGTCCACGCCCTGCGCGCTCATCACGTTGAAACCGAACCAGCCGACCACCAGGATCCATGACCCGAGGGCCAGAAACGGGATGCTCGACGGCGGAATGGCGATGACCTTGCCGTCGGCGGTGTAACGGCCGCGGCGCGCGCCCAGCAGCATGACCGCGGTCAGGGCGAGCCAGCCGCCCATGGCGTGCACCACGATCGACCCGGCGAAATCATGGAACTTGGCGCCGAAGCTCGACTCGAGCAGCAGCTGCACGTTGTAGCGGTCGCCCCAGACGATGCCCTCGTAAAAGGGATAAATCAGACCGACGATCACCGCGGTCGCGATCAACTGCGGGAAGAACCGGGCGCGCTCGGCGATGCCGCCGGAAACAATGGCCGGCACCGCGGCGGCGAAGGTCAGCAGAAAAAAGAACTTCATCAGCGCGTAACCGCTTTTGGCCGCGAGTACCGGGGCGCTGACAAAAAAGTCGACGCCGTAGGCCACGGAATATCCCACCACGAAGTACACCACGGTGGACACGGAAAAATCCACCAGGATTTTCACCAGGGCGTTCACCTGGTTCTTCTTG
>JAYSOL010000052.1:0-5158 GCA_043723045.1 Gammaproteobacteria bacterium
GCCCCTCATCCTGTCCTTCTCCCAGGGGGAGAAGGGACCCTGGGTTTAAGTGGCGAAAAGCGTTGGTGGTAATTATCGTCGCTAAACAAATTGATGCACTACGCTGGCCAGCGGTCGTTTATGTGTATCGCCTGTGCCGGCTTTGCAGGCTATAATCCCCGGCCAATGCAGATCCAGGTTTATCCAATGATTGCCGCACGCGTCCAACGCGCACGTCTGCGCGAGCTGTCGCAGGCGTATGCCGGCATGAGCAATCCTTCTACTCCTCTCTCTGGCGATCCCGGTTTATGAGTAAAAATTACGATTCCTCCGCCATCGAGGTCCTGACCGGCCTCGAACCCGTGCGCAAGCGCCCGGGCATGTATACCCAGACGGACCGGCCCAACCACCTTGCCCAGGAGGTCATCGACAACAGCGTGGACGAGGCCGTCGCCGGCCACGCCACGCGCATCGATCTGGTCCTGTATAATGACGGCTCCCTGTCGGTCACCGACGACGGCCGTGGCATGCCGGTGGACAAACACAAGGGCGAGGGCGTGTCCGGTGTCGAGGTGATCCTCACGCGCCTGCACGCCGGCGGCAAATTCTCCAACAAGAACTACACCTACTCGGGCGGCCTGCACGGGGTCGGCGTGTCGGTGGTCAACGCCCTGTCCAAGCTGCTAGAAGTCAACATCAAGCGCGGCGGCAAGGAATACAAAATCAGCTTTGCCAGCGGCGAGAAGAAAAGCGAGCTCAAGGTGGTGGGCTCAGCCGGGCGCGAGCACGGCACCATGGTGCGCTTCTGGCCGGAGGCGAAGTTCTTCGACACCGTCAAGTTCAACGTGCCGCGTCTCAAGCACGTGCTGCGCGCCAAGGCGGTGCTGTGTCCCGGCCTGCACGTCACGTTTGTGCACGAGGCGGATAGTAAAGACGACGAGGAGTGGCAGTACCAGGACGGCCTCAAGGACTATCTGCTGAGCGAGCTCGGCGACAGCGCCATGATCCCGGAGGAGCCCTTCGTCGGTCACATGAAGGGCAATGACGAGGAGGCCGATTGGGCCGTGGTGTGGTTGCCGGAGGACGGCGAGCCCGTCATCGAGAGTTACGTCAACCTGATTCCCACGTCGCAGGACGGCACCCACGTCAACGGTTTCCGTACCGGCCTGACCGAGGCCTTGCGCGAGTTCTGCGAGTTCCGCAATCTCCTGCCGCGCGGTGTGAAGCTGGCACCGGAGGACGTGTGGGGCAAGGCGAGTTATGTGCTGTCCCTCAAGATGCGCGACCCGCAGTTCACCGGCCAGACCAAGGAACGCCTGACCTCGCGCGACGCCGCCGCCTTCGTCGGTGGCGTGACCAAGGACGCCTTCGGCCAGTGGCTGGCGCAGCACGTGGCCGATGCCGAGTGCATCGCGCAGCTGGCCATCGACAACGCCCAGACGCGGCTGCGTGCCGGCAAGAAGGTGGAGCGCAAGAAAATCGCCAGCGGTCCGGCCCTGCCTGGCAAGCTCGCCGACTGCAGCAGTCAGGACCTGTCGCGCACCGAGTTGTTTCTGGTGGAAGGCGATTCCGCCGGCGGCTCCGCCAAGCAGGCGCGCGACCGGGTGTTTCAGGCCATCATGCCGCTGCGCGGAAAAATATTGAATACCTGGGAGGTGGATTCCAGCGAAGTACTGGGCTCGCAGGAAGTGCACGACATCGCCGTGGCCCTGGGTGTGGATCCGGGTTCCGACAAGCTGGACGGCCTGCGCTACGGCAAGGTGTGCATCCTGGCGGACGCGGACTCCGATGGCGCGCACATCGCCACCCTGCTGTGCGCGCTGTTCATGCGCCACTTCAAGCCGCTGGTGACGGCGGGCCACGTGCACGTCGCCATGCCGCCGCTGTTCCGCATCGACGCGGGCCAGGAGGTGTATTACGCCCTGGACGAGGCGGAGAAGAAAGGCATGCTCGACCGCATCGCGGCGGAGAAACCGCGCGCCAAGATCAGCGTCACGCGTTTTAAGGGGTTGGGCGAAATGAATCCGCTGCAACTGCGCGAGACCACCATGGATCCGAACACCCGCCGCCTGGTGCAATTGTCCATCGAGCCCGGCGACAATACCAACAAGATTATGGACATGATGCTGGCGAAGAAACGCGCACCCGATCGCAAGGCTTGGCTGGAAAAGAAAGGCGACAAGGCGGAGGTTATTTGAAAAATGCAGGGCAGGTTACGCCTAGGGAGCTTTTGAACAAGCGGTATAAGCTATCACGTTACGTCCCCTCTCCCTGTGGGAGAGGGACAGGGTGAGGGGAAGATGCATAATGATCCCCCCTCACCCTAACCCTCTCCCCCCGAAATGCACGGGGGGAGAGGGAATGTTCAGGGGTTTTCTGGCGGCATCGGTAGGGTGGGCATTGCCCACCATCAGAATTTAAAAAGGTATCAAGACACAACGGTGGGCACTGCCCACCCTACGGCAAAGGTAAGCAATGGCCAAGAAGCCACCGAGTAAATCCAAGGCAGAAAAAAAGAAACCCGCCGGCAAGCGCCTGAAGTCGCAGCCCGTGGATGCGCGCCCGCGCATCATCGACGTCGAGCGCCTGCCCATGGCGACCTTCACCGAGAAGGCCTACCTCGACTATTCCATGTACGTGGTGCTGGACCGCGCCCTGCCCAACATCGCCGACGGTCTCAAGCCGGTGCAGCGGCGTATTATCTACGCCATGTCGGAACTGGGACTCAGTGCCAGCTCCAAGCACAAAAAATCCGCACGCACCGTGGGTGACGTGCTCGGCAAGTTCCATCCCCACGGCGACACGGCGTGTTACGAGGCCATGGTGCTCATGGCGCAGCCCTTCAGCTACCGCTATCCGCTGGTGGACGGGCAGGGCAACTGGGGCTCACCCGATGACCCCAAGTCCTTCGCCGCCATGCGCTACACCGAGTCGCGCCTCACGCAATTCTCCCAGGTGCTGTTGTCGGAGCTTGGTCAGGGCACGGTGGATTGGCTGCCGAACTTCGACGGCACCCTGGAGGAGCCGCGCGTGATGCCCGCGCGTCTGCCGCACGTGCTGCTCAACGGCACCATGGGTATCGCGGTGGGCATGGCCACGGACATCCCGCCGCACAACGTGAAGGAAATCGCCTCGGCCTGTGTACACCTGCTGGAGAAGCCGGACGCCTCGGTGGCGGAGCTGTGCAAGCACGTCAAGGGCCCGGACTATCCGACGGAAGCGGAGATCATCACGCCCAAGGCCGACATCCGCGCGATCTACCAGACCGGCAACGGTTCGATCCGCGCCCGCGCCCGCTGGGAAAGCGAAGACGACAACATCATCATCACCGCGCTGCCGTATCAGGTGTCGGGCTCCAAGATCCAGGTGCAGATCGCCGACCAGATGATTCAGAAAAAGCTGCCCATGGTCGAGGACTTTCGCGACGAATCCGATCACGAGAATCCCACACGCCTGGTGATCGTGCCGCGCTCCAATCGGGTCGACCGCGTGGAGCTGATGGCGCATCTGTTCGCCACCACCGATCTGGAACGTTCGTATCGTGTGAATCTCAATATGATCGGCCTCGCCGGCCGGCCACGGGTCTATAACCTCAAGGACCTGCTGACGGAGTGGCTGCAGTTCCGTACTGAGACGGTACGCCGGCGCCTGCAACACCGCCTCGACAAGGTATTGGCGCGCCTGCATATCCTCGATGGCATGCTCATCGCCTACCTCAATCTGGATGAAGTGATCCGCATCATCCGCACCGAGGACGAGCCCAAGCCGAAGTTGATGAAGCGCTTCAAGCTCACCGAGATCCAGACCGACTACATCCTCGATACCCGTTTGCGCCACTTGGCCAGACTGGAAGAAATGAAGATCAAGGGCGAGCAGAAAGAGCTGGCCGAGGAGCGCGACGGGCTGGAGAAGGTATTGGGTTCTCGCACCAGGCTCAAGAACACGGTGCGCGACGAGATTATCGCCGACGCGGAAACCTTCGGCGATGCACGCCGCTCACCCATCGTCGAGCGTGAGGCCGCCAAGGCCATCGACGTTACCCAGTTGCTGCCGACCGAAGCCATCACGGTGATCCTGTCGGAGAAGGGCTGGGTGCGTTCCGCCAAAGGACACGAGATGGATCCCACGGCGCTGGCCTACAAGGCCGGCGACGGTTTCCAGCAGGCGGCGCGCGGCAAGAGCAATCAACTGGTGGTGTTCCTCGACTCCACCGGCCGCACCTATTCCATGCCGGCGCACAAGCTGCCCTCGGCGCGCGGCCTGGGTGATCCGCTCACGGCGACCTTCAACCCGCCGCCGGGCGCGAGTTTTGTCGGCGTCATGATGGGTCAGCCGGAGGATCTGTATTTGTTGTCGAGTGATGCCGGCTACGGCTTCATCGCCAAACTTGAGGACCTCATCGCCAACAAGAAGGCCGGCAAGGGCGTGATGAAGGTGCCCAAGGGCGCCAAGGCGCTGCCACCGCAGCGGGTGCAGAACCTGGACGAAGACTGGCTCGCCGCCGTCACCACCAAGGGCCATCTGCTGGTGTTCATGCTGGCGGAGCTGCCGCAGATGCCCAAAGGCAAAGGCGACAAGATCATTAATGTGCCGAGTGCCAAGGTGGTGAGTCGCGAGGAGTACGTCGCCGGCGTCGCCGTGTTCCAGGAAGGGCAGGCGGTGGTATTACGCACCGCTAAGGGCGAACTCAAACTTAGGGCCGGTGCCGGGATCGACCACTATGTGGGTGAGCGGACCTTGCGCGGGCTGAAGTTGCCGCGGGGACATCAGGAAGTGAAGTGGATTGAGACCGAAGCGAAGAAGTAGATAGAAGTCGCTGCTTTGGAGTGCGGGCGTAAGCTCCCGCACTCCAAAGCAGCGATGGCCATCAGTTCAATTTCTGCTTGTCCTGTTCTAACCGCTGCGTTTGCGCCTCAAGCAGTGGCGTGATCTCCTCCGCCGGCAGCGGCCGGCTGAAAAGCAAACCCTGCATCAGGTGACAGCCGCGGGCGCGCAGGAAGTCGCGCTGCGCCTCGGTCTCCACGCCTTCGGCGATGACGTCGAGCTTGAGACTCTGGGCGAGCACGATGATCGCGGCTGTAATAGCGCTGTCGTCTTCATCCCCCGGTATGTCGTGCACGAAGCTGCGGTCTATCTTGAGGGTGTCGATGGGGAAGCGGCGCAGGTAGCTGAGCGACGA
>JAYSOL010000053.1:0-3089 GCA_043723045.1 Gammaproteobacteria bacterium
AATTTTTCCATGAATACATCCGCCGAACCGAAGGCCTTGGTGGCCTCGGACACCACGCGCTCGAAATTGCGGCGCAGCTCGTCTTCGTTGTCGCAGCGGCGTATGCCGCGCCCACCGCCGCCGTTGGTGGCCTTGAGCATCACCGGGTAGCCGATGCGTTTGCCCAAGACCACGGCCTCCTGCAGATCCTTGAGACTGGCGTCGCTGCCGGACACCACGGGGATGCCGGTGGCGATCATGCACTGGCGCGCCGCGATTTTATCGCCCATGCGCCGTATCACCTCCGCCGAGGGACCGATGAATAAGATACCGCGGCGCGCGCAAATTTCGGCAATCAGGGGATTTTCCGAGAGAAAGCCATAACCCGGATGCAGGGCATCACAGCCGGAGGACACCGCCAGGTTCACAATCCGATGGGCATTCAGGTAGCCGCCCACGGGGTCCGGGCCGATGTTATAGGCCTCATCGGCTTTTTTCACGTGCAAGGCGTTACGGTCGGCGTCGGAATAAATGGCCGCGGACGTGATGCCGAGCTCGGCACAGGCGCGCACGATGCGCACGGCGATTTCCCCGCGGTTGGCGACGAGTATTTTGCTGATCAAAGGCAGGCTCCGTGGGTTACCCCGTAACGGGTGATGCAAAACAACAGCTTACGTGCCAATAGTGGGAGCCAGGCTATGACTCTGTTATGTCTTTTACGGAATGCGGGCAAGGCTGTCAACCGCATGCCGTGGGCCCCGGGCCTTAAGATAATTACGCTTATTTTGACAGGAGTTACCGTCAAATATATGATGCGCGGCTTATGTTCGGCCGCCTACCCGAGACGATAGACCCCATAACGCTGGCGGAACAGGGCGTACGCCTGACCGGCGAGCTCCCGCTGCGGGAGATGGCGCGGCTGGCGTCGGTGTGCGAGGTCGGTGAGGGCATGGCCGCCGCCGACCTGAAGTTCGCGCGGGAGCCCCATGGATTGCGGTATTTGCGCGCCAGGATCGACGCTAGGCTACGCTTGGTCTGTCAGCGCTGCCTGCAACCCATGGATGTGGCGGTGCGATCGGAACCGGTGCTGGCGCTGTTTCTTCCCGGCGAATCGCAGACGGGGGTGCCGGAGGAGGCCGAGCCGCTGGTGGTGGGGCCCGGCTGGTCCCTGGCGGCCCTGGTGGAGGACGAGTTATTGCTGGCCATGCCCATGATGCCCAGGCACGCAACCGGGGAATGCGTGGCCAGTACGCGGCCGCCGCACAAAGACACGCCGGCTGAGGTAAAAACGGATAGACCCAACCCGTTTGCTGTGCTGGAAAAGCTGCGCAAACGGGATTAGCCGGTGGTTAATCAGCCTGCGTGGCCTGATGAATGGGCCTTTTCAATTACCTGTTAGGCAGGACTGTTTCTGGTAGAATTACACATTTTAATGAGGATTACCCATGGCTGTGCAGAAAAGTCGTAAAACACCGTCGAAGGTCGGCATGCGTCGTTCCCACGATGCGCTCAAGAAAACCCACCTGTCCATCGAGCCTACCAGCGGTGAAACCCACCGCCGTCACCACATCAGTGCCAGCGGTTTTTACCGTGGCCGCAAGGTCGTTGAAACCAAAGCAGACTGAACCGATCCCGGATAGAACCATTCAGCCTGAAGAGGTTATACGTTCTTGACGATCACCATCGCGTTAGACGCCATGGGGGGCGACCATGGTCTGAAGGTGACCATACCAGCTGCCCTGGGCATGTTGGACAAGCAACCGGATCTCAAGCTGATCCTGGTCGGGCCGCCGGATCTTATCCGTGCACAGCTTACACAGCTCGGCCGCGGCGAAGGCGAACGGCTGTTGGTACATCCGGCATCCCAAGTTGTCAGCATGGACGAACCGCCGGCACAGGCGTTGCGATCGAAGAAGGATTCATCGATGCGTGTGGCTATCAACCTGGTCAAGGACGGTACGGCACAGGCCTGCGTCAGCGCCGGTAATACCGGCGCCCTCATGGCGACCGCACGTTTCGTGCTGAAAACCCTGCCCGGTATCGATCGCCCGGCGATCATCACGGCCTTGCCCACCATGCACGGTCACGTGCACATGCTGGATCTCGGCGCCAACGTGGATTCGACCCCGGAACAACTCCTGCAATTCGGCATCATGGGCTCGCTGTTGGTGGGCGCCCTCGAGCACAAGGCGAATCCCAAGGTCTGCCTGCTCAACATTGGCGTGGAAGATATCAAGGGCAATGAAACGGTGAAAAAGGCGGCGGAACTGTTTCGCAAAAGCGAGCTGAATTACGGCGGCTACGTGGAGGGCGACGAGATATTCACCGGCAACGCGGATGTAGTGGTGTGCGACGGTTTCGTCGGCAACATCACCATGAAGGCGAGTGAAGGTCTGGCGCGCATGATCGCCCAACTGATGAAAGAAGCCTTCATGCGCACCGCCTTTACCCGTCTCGCCGGCCTCATCGCCCTGCCGGTGATTAAGGCATTTCGCAAAAAAGTCGATCACCGCCAGTACAACGGCGGCACCCTCGTGGGTCTCACCGGTATCGTGATCAAAAGCCATGGCAGCGCCGATGCCCATGCCTTTGAATTCGCCGTGCAAGTGGCCATCTCCGAGGTACGCAACCAGGTACCGCAGTTGATCGGCAGCAAGCTGGCCTCCCTGCTGCCGAGTGGCGCCCCGGCATGATTTATTCCCGCATTCTGGGCACCGGGAGCTATCTCCCGGCGCGCGCCGTGACCAACGCCGACCTGGAAAAAATGGTCGATACCACGGACGAGTGGATCTTTACGCGCACCGGCATTCGCCAGCGCCATATTGCCGCGGAGAACGAGACCACCTGTGACTTGGCGGAGCAGGCGGCACATCGTGCCATTGAAGCAGCGGGCATTAAAAACGACGCCATCGACCTTATCATTATTGCCACCACCACCCCCGACCGGATATTTCCCAGCACCGCGTGCCTGCTGCAGGAACGGCTCGGTATTCATGGCTGTCCGGCCTTCGATATCCAGGCGGTGTGTACCGGTTTCGTCTACGCCTTAGGCATCGCCGATAAATTTATCCGCAGCGGCTCCACTAAATGCGCCCTGATCATCGGCGCGG
>JAYSOL010000054.1:0-10310 GCA_043723045.1 Gammaproteobacteria bacterium
CGCGCCGCGCCGAGGTGGTGCAACGGGTGCGCGGCGCGTGTCTCGAAGGCCGCCAGGCCTACTGGGTCTGTCCGTTGATCGAGGAATCCGAGGTCTTGCAGCTGCAGACCGCCACCGACACGCAAGTGGCGCTGACGGCGGCCCTGCCGGAGCTGCGCATACACCTGGTGCACGGACGCATGAAATCCGCGGAAAAGGAACAGGCCATGGCGGCGTTCAAGTCCGGCGCGGTGGATCTGCTGGTGGCCACCACGGTGATCGAAGTGGGTGTTGACGTGCCCAACGCCAGCCTCATGATCATCGAAAACGCCGAGCGCCTCGGCCTGTCCCAGCTGCATCAGCTGCGCGGACGCGTCGGGCGCGGTGCCGCGCAGAGTTCCTGCGTGCTCATGTATCAGGCGCCGCTGTCGCAAAATGCACGCGCGCGCCTGGCGGTGATGCGCGCCACCAACGACGGATCGAAATCGCGCGCAAGGATCTGGAGATGCGCGGCCCCGGCGAGGTGCTGGGCACGCGCCAGACCGGCGAACAGCAATTCCACATCGCCGACCTGGTGCGCGACCAGGCGCTGCTGCCGCAGATCGAGCGCGCCGCAAACCTGTTGCTTGCGCGTTACCCGCAACACGTCGATCCCATCATCCGCCGCTGGTTGGGTGTGCGCGCGAGTTATGCGGATGTGTGATGCCGCCCGCCGAGGCTGGCCCGGCGGGCGGTTACCGCGCATAATGTCGGCCCGTGCAAGCCTGCTGCTCCTCTTAACGATGTTAAAGGCATGAACACTTCCACCCTCACCAACCTACCGCTCCCCGTTGGCGCCAACACGGCGGGTAAGGCCCACATCTGGCGGCCGGTACGGCAATACCTGCGCCATACCCTGCCGCACGAAACCCTGGCCTGGTTGCTCGACCCGGCATCCCTCACCCGCCGGGTGGTGGCGGTGTGCCCGGGACGCTTTCGCGTCGAAGTGGTTTCGCAGGGTTGGCGCCGGCCATTGTTGAATGAGGCGCGGGCCCTGGGCGCGCCTGCTGCGCGCTATGCCCTCGTGCGCCAGGTGTATCTGTTGTGCGATGAGCAGCCTTGGGTGTTTGCGCGCACCGTGATCCCACGCACCACCCTTACCGGACATGAGCGGCGCCTGGCGCATCTGCACGCCCGTCCGCTGGGGGAAGTGCTGTTCGCCGATCCGAGCATGCAGCGCGGCGAAGTAGAGATTGCGCGCCTCACGCCGGGGGAGGGTTTGTATCACCATGCCACGCAGCGGCTGGCCGCGAAACCCGCGGCCATCTGGGGACGCCGTTCGCTTTTTAGCCTGAGCGACAAACCGCTACTGGTGAACGAAATCTTTCTGCCGGACATTCCGCCGTGCCTGCGCTGAGCTGGTCGGCGCGTATTAAAGACTACGCGTTGCTGATGCGCCTGCACCGGCCCATCGGCATACTGCTGCTGCTGTGGCCGACCTTGTGGGCGTTGTGGATCGCAGGCGCGGGACGTCCGGGTCTGCAGGTGGCGGCGGTATTCGTCCTGGGGGTGGTGATCATGCGTTCCGCCGGTTGTGTCATCAACGACTACGCCGACCGGGATTTCGATCCGCATGTGGCGCGCACCCGCGATCGACCGATCGCCGCCGGGCGTGTGACGCCGAAGGAGGCCCTGGTATTGTTCGTCGTGCTGTGTCTCTCGGCGTTCGGCCTGGTGCTGCTCATGAACGTGTTGACCATCGCCCTGTCGGTGATCGGTGCGCTGCTCGCCGCCAGTTATCCCTTCACCAAACGTTACACCCACCTGCCGCAATTTTATCTCGGCGCCGCCTTCGGCTGGTCCATCCCCATGGCGTTTGCCGCCCAGACCGGCGCGATCCCAAACGTCGCCTGGGTGTTGTTCGGTGCGAATGTCTTCTGGTCCGTGGCCTACGACACCCAGTACGCCATGGTGGATCGGGACGACGACCTCAAGGTGGGGGTGAAGTCCACGGCCATTCTGTTTGGCGACTGGGACCGGTTTTTCGTTGGCCTGAGCCACCTCCTGACTATCGTGTTGCTGGCCTGGGTCGGGCGCATGGCCGGCCTCGGGGTGATGTATTATGCTGGCCTGGTGCTGGCGAGTGCCATCGCGGGTTATCAGCAGGGGCTGATACGCCGGCGCGTAGGGCCGGCGTGCTTCCGCGCGTTTCTCAACAACAACTATTTTGGCGCGGCGGTCTTCGCCGGTCTGCTATTGGACTACGGTGTGTGATCGGTGCGCCGCTCGCCACCCCCGGATAATCATCGTTACAGGAGCCAGGCATGAAACTTTATGGGTCGGAAACCTCGCCATATGTGCGCAAGGTGCGCATTCTAATCAAGGAAAAGAACATCCCCTGTGAATTCATCGTCGAAGGCCCGGCGGACGCCGCGGGTAATGTCGCCGCGCTGAACCCCCTGGGCAAGGTGCCGGTGCTGCTGCGCGACGGCGGTGATGTGCTGTTCGACTCACCCATGATCGCCGAGTATCTCGACAGCCTGAAGGGCGATCCGCTGTTGCCCCTCACCGGCGAAGCGCGCTGGTTGATCCAACGTTGGCACGCCCTCGGCCAGGGCATCATGGATGCGGTGGTGGCGCGCATGCTGGAAGGCCGCAAGCCGGCGGATAAGCAGACCCCGGGGGTCATCGAAAAACAGGAAGGCAAGATCGCCGCGGCGCTTAAATATGCAGTCGCCGCGCAAAAGGGCACGACCTATCTGGTGGACGAGCGCTTCAGTCTCGCGGACATCGCCCTGGGTGTGGCCTTCGAGTATATCGATCTGCGTTACCCGCACGACTGGCGCACGCAGTATCCGCGTCTCGCACAATGGCAGGCGGGCATGGCCAAGCGTGCCTCGTTCGTGGAGACGTTGCCGCCGGAAATGAAAAAGGCGCACTGATCGCGTACTCCAAAAATGACGGGATGGCCTCTCTATGAAATATAAAGATCTACGCGACTTCATCCAGCAGCTCGAACAACGTGGCGAGTTGAAGCGCATTACCTGCGAAGTCGACCCCTACCTGGAAATGACCGAGATCTGCGACCGCACCCTGCGCGCCGGTGGTCCCGCCTTGCTGTTCGAAAATCCCAAGGGGCATTCCATCCCGGTGCTGGCCAACCTGTTCGGCACGCCGGAGCGTGTTGCCTTCGGCATGGGCGCCGATTCCGTCGCCGCACTGCGCGATGTAGGCAAGCTGCTTGCCATGCTAAAAGAGCCGGAGCCGCCCAAGGGTTTCAAAGATCTGTGGGACAAGCTGCCGACCTACAAGCAGGTGCTCAACATGCCGCCCAAGGTGGTAAAGGATGCAGCGTGTCAGGAAGTAGTGATCGAGGCGGAGGGCGTGGATCTGGCGCGCCTGCCGATCCAGACCTGCTGGCCCGAGGACGTGGGGCCATTGATCACCTGGGGCCTCACGGTTACGCGCGGCCCGCTTAAAGAACGCCAGAACCTCGGCATCTACCGCCAGCAGGTGATCGCGCGCAACAAGGTGGTCATGCGCTGGTTGGCGCACCGTGGCGGCGCCCTGGATTTCCGCGACTGGTGTGCGGCCCATCCGGGCGAACGCTTCCCGGTGGCGGTGGCCCTCGGCGCCGACCCGGCGACCATCCTCGGCGCGGTCACGCCTGTGCCGGATAGCTTGTCGGAATACGGTTTTGCCGGTCTGTTGCGTGGCGCCAAGACCGAGGTAGTCCAATGTCTCGGCAACGATCTGCAGGTACCGGCGAGCGCCGAGTTCGTGCTCGAGGGCTATATCGAACCGGGCGAAATGGCGGACGAAGGTCCCTTCGGCGACCACACCGGTTACTACAATGAGGTCGAACGCTTCCCCGTTTTCACCATCGAACGCATCACCCATCGCAAGGACCCGATCTATCACAGCACCTATACCGGCCGCCCACCGGACGAACCGGCGGTGCTCGGCGTCGCGCTGAACGAGGTGTTCGTGCCGCTGCTGCAAAAACAGTTTCCCGAGATCACGGATTTCTATCTGCCGCCGGAGGGTTGCTCCTATCGCGTCGCCGTGGTGAGCATGAAGAAACAGTACCCGGGCCACGCCAAGCGCGTGATGTTCGGCGTGTGGTCGTTTCTGCGTCAGTTTATGTATACCAAGTTCGTCATCGTCACCGACGACGATGTGAATGTGCGCGATTGGAAGGATGTGATCTGGGCCATCACCACACGCATGGATCCGGCACGCGATCTCACCCTGGTGGAAAACACGCCCATCGATTATCTGGATTTCGCCAGCCCCGTGGCGGGCCTCGGCTCCAAGGTGGGTTTCGACGCCACCAACAAGTGGCCGGGGGAGACGCAGCGGGAGTGGGGGCGGCCCATCGCCATGAGTGCCGAGGTAAAGGCGCGGGTGGATGCGTTGTGGGACGAATTGGGTATCGGCTAGGGAACCTCTGAACAAGTCCCCTCTCCCCCGTGTATTTCGGGGGAGAGGGAACGTAGTCTCTATTTTCCCGCGGCCACCGCCTCCGCCACGGCGCGCGCCACACTGCCGCTGGATTGTGGGTTCTGGCCGGTGATGAGCAGGCCGTCCTGTTCCACATGATCGGACCAGTTGGGTCGTGCGACAAAACGGGCGCCGAGTTCGCGCAGGCGTGATTCCAGCAGGAACGGCATGATCTTATCCATTCCAGCGGCGCGCTCTTCCTCGTCGGTGAAACCCGTGACCTGGCGGCCCGCTACCAGGGACGCGCCGTTTTTCAGCTGCACCCCCACCAGACCGGCGGGGCCATGGCACACCGCGCCGATGATCTTGTTGTTGTCGGCGAACGCGGCCAACAGGGTTTGCAGCGGCTTATGCCCCGGCAGATCGAACATGGTGCCATGTCCGCCGGGTAGAAAGACTGCGTCGAAATCCGCCGCGCCCAGTGTCGCCACGGCCGGGGTGTGTTGCAGCGTGCCGATGGCCTTGGCCCACGCCCGAGCCTCTTCCGGTTTGGGCGTGCTGCGCGGGTCCACGGGCACGGCGCCGCCGCGGATGCTGGCCACGGTAACGGTGTAGCCACGCGCCATAAACTCCAGATAGGGCACGGCGAATTCCTCCAGCCACAGACCGGTGGGATGGTTGGCATCGATTTTTTCACAGCTGGTAACAACCATTAGGATGTTTTTCGTAACGTTCATCGTTGGAGCGTCCTTTAGTATTGATAGGCATGGGTAAGGCAACGGCCTGTGTGGTCAGCGCGGACGATGCCGCTGGATGGACATGTTAGGGGAATGCGTATATATAATAATAATTATATTTTAATGGATCATGTATAAGATAATTTATGGCAGATATGGAGTGGTACCGGAGCTTCGTCGCCGTCTACCGGGCGGGCACCGTGTCGGGCGCGGCGCGTGCGCGTTTTCTGACACAACCCGCCGTCAGTCAGCAACTGGCAGCACTCGAATCGAGTCTGGGGCTTACGCTGTTCACACGCACACCGCGACGCATGCTGCCGACGGAGCCGGGCAAAGAGCTGTACGGCCATGTCGCGCAGGCGGTGGATGTGCTGGAGCAGGTACCCCAGGCGCTGCGTGGCACACCGCGGTCCGCGCAACAGAGCGTGCTGCGTCTCGGCGCGCCGTTGGAATATTTTCATGAGATCCTCATCGCCAAGCTGAGTGGTACGCCATTCCGCCTGCGTGTCGAGTTTGATGTGGCGGCCCGGCTGGCCGATAAGCTGGCGCGCGCCGAGCTGGACTTTATTGTCGCCACCCAGCAAACCCCCGCGCCCGGTATCGAGTATCGCAAGATAGACAGCGAACGCTTCCTGCTGGTGGGTCCGGCCAAGGTGCGTGCGCCGGTTGTTGCGCGTAAAACCAAGGCCAGCCTGCTGGCCCTGCAGCAGTGGTTGGCCGAGCAGCGCTGGGTAAGTTACAGCGTCGACATGCCCATCGTGCGGCGTTTCTGGCAAGCGCTGTTTCACGCCCGGCCGGCGTTTCAAGCCGCCGTGGTGATGCCGAACCTGCACGCCATCCGCCGGGCGGTGGAGTCCGGCTGGGGCATCAGTGTATTGCCGGAGTACCTGTGCAAGGCGTCCCTCAAGGCGGGGCGGCTCAAGCTGTTGTGGAAAACCCCGCAGGCCGTGAGCAACGATCTGTGGATCGCCTATCGCAAGGTCGACCGGAACAACCTGGAAATCGACCGGCTGCGGCGGTTGCTGCAGGCAAAACACGCCTGATTCCCGGCGCGCAGTGTGGACGGCAAATCCCACTAGTCCTGAAGCAGAAATTCACATACTTCGTCGCGACGAAGAGCCATCGCGATGTAGGGTGCGCCCTGCGCACCCTACCGCCCGGGGCAAGTAGTTGGACGAAACCTGACCCAGGGCACTAGGCGTAAGCCCCTCTGCGCGACTAAACTACGCCCTTCGCCAACACGGAATACCGGGACCCACCATGAGTATCGCCCTGCTGATCATCGCCTTGTTCATCATCCTGTTCGGCGCCGAGGCCTTCACCAACGCCCTGGAGCACCTGGGCCAGCGCCTCAAGATCTCCGAGGGCGTGACCGGCTCGATCTTCGCCGCCGTGGGCACGGCACTGCCGGAGGCCATGGTGCCGGTGGTGGCGGTGCTCGGCGTCAGCGCCGACAAAATACACCTCGGCGAAGAGGTGGGCGTCGGCGCGATCCTCGGCGCGCCCATGATGCTGTCGACGCTGACGCTGGTGCTGATGGCCGGCTTCGCCGCGCAGCGCCGCGGCTGGGGCGGTGAATTCAAGCCGGAACGCACCGGACTGGAGCGCGATCTCACCTGGTTCCTGATGGCCTTCGGCCTGTCGGCCATCGCCATCTTTGTCCCGCACGACAGCATGCTGGTGCGTAGCCTCATCGCCATCACCCTGGTGCTGATGTACTTCATCTACATCCTGCTGACGGTGCGCGCCTCCGCCAAGCTGGTGCAGAACGGCCACGGAACCGAGGCGGACCACCCGTTGTATCTTTCCTATGTCCGCCTGCCGGAGAATATGTTCACCATCGTCCTGCAGCTCGCTATCGGCCTCGGACTCATCGTGCTCGGGGCCAAGGGTTTCGTGCACGGTATCGAGGACCTGTCGGCGTTGATCGGCGTGTCGGCCCTGGTGCTGTCGCTGCTGATTATTCCGGTGGCCACGGAACTGCCGGAGAAGATCAACAGCATCCTGTGGATACGCCGCCATCGTGACACTGGCCTTCGGCAATATCACCGGCGCCATGGTGTTTCAGGGCAGCATGCTGCCGGCCCTCGGCATCACGCTCACGCCGTGGGAGCCGCGCCCCGAGGTGATGCTCGGACTGGTACTGACGCTGGTGGCCAGTGGCTATCTTTTTTTCATGCTGCGCCGCGGCACGCTGCGGCCGTACCACCTGTTATTCAACGGCCTGTGCTACGTCGCTTTTTTTGTCTCGCTGACGTGGTGACAGCAGTCGTGCCGCGGTGTATCCAGCAAGCACTGTCCGCAGGCTGTGTTGTACGCAGCCGCACGCGGATCGCTTTATCGCAGCATGACGCGCAGCCATCCTTCGCTCAGCGCTGACGCAGACTTCCCCTGCACGCACGCCGCGTTCGTCATCCCTGGCGTGGTCGGTGAACTGGAGCTGCTCACCGCCTGCCCACCTTCAACGCGCGCGCGGCCGGTCACGGTGGTGATCTGCCATCCCCATCCGCTGCACGGCGGCAGCATGCAGAATAAGGTGGTGCACACACTGGCGCGCGGTTTCGGCGAGCTGGGATTGCGCAGCGTGCGCTTCAACTTCCGCGGCGTGGGACGCAGCGGCGGTGAATACGATCACGGCATGGGCGAGACCGAGGACCTGCTGGCCGTGATCGCCTGGGTGCGCGCACGCCGGCCGCAGGATCGCATCTGGCTGGCGGGCTTCTCTTTCGGTTCCTATGTCGCCCTGCAGGCGAGCGTGCGTTTCGATACTGCCCAGTTGGTGCTGGTGGCGCCGCCGGTGAATCTCTATGAGTTCGGCGCGTTGGCGTTACCGCCTTGCCCGCTGCTGGTGATTCAGGGCGGCGCGGATGAAGTGGTGCCCGCAGAGCAGGTGCTGCAGTGGGTCGGGCAGCTGGCGCCGCCACCCCGGCTGATCTACCTCGAGGGCGTGAGTCATTTCTTCCATGGACGTTTGAACGATCTGCGTACCGAGTTGCAAGCGGCGCTGGCGGGGCGCAACGACTAGGCCGGCTGTGGCCAGTTGTTTATCAGAAGTGGAGATGACGGGTGCTTACTTTGGAGTGCGGCGGCTTGCCGCCGCTTTGGCTAAAGGGAGCTTCTAAAAATTCGAAAATGTAGGGTGGATTAAGCGCAGCGAATCCACCAATCAGTATGATTTTGTTGGGTTCGCCGCTAGCGCGGCTTAACCCAACCTACATTAAAACCCAATTTTTAGAGGTTCCCTAAAGTGAGAGCAAGCTCCCGCATTCCCATCACACCAGGCTGGCCTGGTTCTGGTCCTGGGTCGTGTCGTGGATGGAGAATCCCAGCTGCTTGTTCTTGGCCTCGTACATGGCGGCGTCCGCGCGGCGCATCAGGGTGTCGGTGTCGTTGCCGTGTTCCGGGTGCATGGCGATGCCGATGCTTATGCCGACGCTCAGGCGATGGCCCTCGATGAAGAAGGGCTCCTTCATGGCCAGCAGCAGTTTGCGCGCCACCAGCGCCGCGTCAGCGGCGCTCTTGACCGATGGCAGCACCGCGGCGAATTCGTCGCCCCCCAGGCGTGCCACCATTTTGTTCTCGAGCTGGCTGATGGCCTCGCCATCCAGCCGGGTGATGACATCGGACTCGCGCAGCACACTGCGCAGGCGCGCGCTCACCTCCATCAGCAGAAGGTCGCCGATATGGTGGCCGAGGGTATCGTTCACCGCCTTGAACCGGTCGAGATCCATGAGCAGCAGGGCGAAGGGTCGGTTGGTATGGGAGTTGAAGCGCGTGAACTCCTCCAGTGAGTCATGAAAGCGCACGCGATTGGGCAGATGCGTGAGCGGATCGGTGAACGCCATGTGCTCCAGGGTGTGATAGAGCAGGTGCAGCTCCGCGCTCATGCGATTGAACTCCGTGGCCAGTTGGTGGATCTCCGCGATGCCGCCGGCCTCCACCGGTTCGCCCAGATGCGCCTTGTCTTTTTGCACGCGGCGCAATTGCTGCGACAACGCATTCAGCGGGCGCAGCGCCGTTATCTGCAAGGTGATCAGCGCCAGCGCCACGCCCAACAGGGTGACGAGGCCGGCGATGCCGACCACCTGATAACGCGTTTGCCGCAGTTTATTTTGCAGCGTTTTAACATCGCGTAGAACGGACGCCGTCAACACCGGTTGGCCGGAACCGGTTTTGATCTGGTAAGACGCCACCAGGGTATCGCCCATGGCATCGGGTGCCGGCCAGGCGCCCGAACGATAAACCGGTTGCCCGCCGGGCGCGGTTAATTTCAGCGGGATGCCCAGATTGGATTCCAGGGTGCGCAGTGGGTCGGTCGGATCCGAGACCACCTGCAGGTAGCCGCTCCGCGGCGGTGCGCCAATGGGAACGAGCACCGCATAGCGGGGAAGGCCGGTGGATGACAGGCAGGCGGCGGAAAGTGTCTGCAGGCGGTCGCCGCCCTGGCGGGCAGCGGCGAGATCGATCAATTCCGGACAGCCGCGCGCGTCCAAGCCCGTGCCACCCTGGGTCGAGGTGCCGATGAGGTTGAAATCCCCATCGAACAACAAAAGCCTGCGCAGGCCGACCAGGGTTGCGCCCGGCGATGGCGGGTGCAACGCCTTGTCCAGCAGCGGTGTGAGGTTTTCCCGGCTTCCGGTTTCCAAGGCATGGCGGAACGCCGGGGAGTTTTGTAGGGCCAGCCCGAGGTCGCGCGCGTCGCTGTCCAGTTGGTGCAGGCGCTCGACGACATTCGCCGCGATGAGCTCGGCCATGGCCTCGCGCTGGTTGTCCAGCGCCAGGTGACGGTAGATTTCGCCGGTGGTCAGGGCCAGCGCCACGCCCAGCAACCCCATCAGACCGATGGTGAGGCTCAGGGTGGTACGCATCGAATAGCGCGGTTTTATCACACAGTTACCAGTATGTTCCTTGGCGTGGAGTGTTGTCTTGGCTCCAGGCCGTTGCCGTTACGCAAGTTACACCGATAGTTTAGTGGTGCGTTCGGGTGGGGGTGGCGGTACTGGCACCGCCTCCGCACATCACATCCCGATGCGACGCGTTACATTCATATCAATATAATAGACGGTCCGCGCCACGTTGTTAGACACGGCGGGTGAGTCTGTATCGAGTCGGTGATCGGATGTTATCTGTGTAAGCGACAAGACGCGGTGCTGCGCGCATTCTCCAAGATCG
>JAYSOL010000055.1:0-3157 GCA_043723045.1 Gammaproteobacteria bacterium
TGTTCTCGGCTGCGACTGCATTCAGGGATATTTCCTCAGAGAGCCGGAGAACATCTCGAATATCAATCAGTGGTTCAACAGCTGTCCCTGGGCGGTCGGCCGCTGAAGACGGACGCGCGGCCGGTGCGCAACTCTAAGTAGGGTGGGCCCTGCCCCACCAAATCATCGCCGCAGGCGATTCCACGCGTTGCTTTCTCATGCCGAATTGGTGGGGATCGCCTCCCGACTTCCTCGGCCGCTGTTCCCGACGCGGCTCTACCTCCTCCATCCTTGGAGTCGTGTCTCCCGCGACACTCGCGCATCCTTGCGCGTCGCAGGCCACACCCTACAAGGCATACCACGGATCAGTCCTTATCGCCCTTCACCCGCTTCTCCACGTACTTGAGATCGAAATCCAGAACCCGGGCAGCAAGCTTGTCGATGCGGGATTTGGTCTTCTTTTTCTTGTCCTCGTCATCCCAGTCGTCGTCCTTGTCCACGTCCGCGTGTTCCTGTTTGAGGAGTTGGCGCAGATTTTTTATTTCGTTGAGCAGGCTGGAGGTGTTGCCGATTTGGGCGGCGGCGATGGCTTGGGTCAGGCCACGGTCGATAAGGCTAAGCAGGGTCGAATCGATCAACTGCATTGAGACCATGTCGTCCTTAACGTGTTTCTGAATGCCTCCCAGCACCACAGCGGCGTTGAAGGGAGTGGGTTTGGGGATGCGGGGGATGGCGGCGAGGCGGGTAACGCCTGCTGATGCCTTTTTCAAGAACCCACCGTCTTCCATAAACTCGCTGAGCGCTCCAACAGGCCCCTCATCGGGATAAGTCAGAATGGACATCTGGCCTCGGACACGTGCCAGTCCAACGCCAGGTAATTCTGTGTGTAGCATGTCGAGTCCAGACAGGTTTTCTCCGGGCATCAGGCTGAATTGCGACCTGTAGGGGTCCCATGAAACCCAGACACCGATTGTTGGATCGTCGTAATTTTCGATCAGACCAGCGACCCAGTTCTTTGGGGCCGATAGATCTTTCTCCGTGCTCCCCCTGACCAATATTTTAAACTCAACAACAGGCTGCAAAGAACTCTTGCGACTGTTGATCGCGTAGCTGTACTGGATGCGATCGCCACTTAGCTTGGCCTTCGAGTGCACGGTCACATCGATGTTGGTGGCCGGGGTCCAGCGGACGGTTTTGAGTGCTCCGTCGTTTCCGATGTAGTCGATGACATATTCGCTTGCGCGCGAATCATAGACAATCCGTTCTTGGCCCTGCTGGAAAATGATTTCGTCCGCCTTCGCAACAGAAACGAAGCCAACACAACCAAGCAACGCCAAACCCGCTATCAAGATTTTTTTCATGGTTCACCTATCAGCGCAGTAGAGATGGAAATGTTCATTCTGGGTGGCGCCGGAGTGTATCTGTGCATTGCAACCATGCTTGGAAGCGATGCGCATAAAATCCACATAGTTGTAGCTGGGTATGCTCTTTTTAGGATCATGATAAAACTCATGGGCCTGCACATCGATGTCGGTGCCTTTGCGGTGCGTGCTGTGACCGTATGGCTGGCCAGACCAATTGGCGGCCAGATCAAACAGCCCACCCCACACCAGACTGGCATCGTTCAAATGCAGCAGTGGATCGATTGGAAACCGCTTGTGGTAGTCAGCTGCCAAGCCTGAAATCTTTTGCTGCGTCGTTCCAGTCACATGGTGATTGGAAGGATGATTTTGGTCTGCGTTCGGTTTGATCAGGACATAATTCGGATCAGTCAGCAATGGCTGAAGGCTTACCCACACTTTCACGTTACCTTCCGCCGCCCCACAACTGTCGTCGGTGCACTTGGCCGTGACGGTGTGTGTCCCCGCCGGCGCGGGCGCGCCAAAGGAAAATGGCAATGAACTGTTTCCGCTGCTCGGAGAGAGGCTGCCAACTGGACGATCGGGATTATGGGTTCCTTCATGTCCACCAGAGGTCTTGTCGACCGTAGCCGTCAGCACCACGCCTTTGGCTGTCAAAACACCATCGCAATACACGTCGGCGCGCAGATTCTTTACTTCCTTGCCCGGCTCCACCTCGGCCGGGAATCCGGAGAGGCTGATCTGGCATTTTGGCGGCTCCGGGCACTTCCCCGTAATCGGGTCCACGGGCTGCCGTCCTCGCAAAGGTCAGGGGTGCCCACCCGAGACATCCACCAGTGTGTGTAGGTGCGCAATTCTGGTGGATTGCTCTGAAGCTCAATCGTTATTGAACAATAGTAAACATATGGAATCCCCGTACGGAACCGGGGGCTCGATAACATAGTTGGACACCTCACGTACAGGCGTGCAGCCTCCGTATGGGCATTTGTTAAAGTTGGCGACAAGAAGTGTTGCATTGCTCGCGCAGGCTTCAACCGGGGTTGCATAATAATTTTGATCATAATAGAGATGATAGCTGTACTCCGCGTGAGCGTACTGGCTGAATATCCAGAGTATGAGTAGCAGGCACAGTCTTGAAACGCCATCCACGACTGCGCGTGTCGGTGCCAGAGCGGCAAGTAGAGACATCCTCCGCATGCTTGAAGCGGGACGCCCACCCGATGTTTGGAACACTAAACGACCCATCCCCACCCCCCCCGATCTCGCGTTGTTGATGCGTTAATCGAGGGAGCCTACGAGTTAGAGGGGGGGGGGGATGTCAAGGGGGCGCTGCTGGAGATGCGTTATTACCAAGGTAGTGGCCCAACATGACCGCCTTACTCCAGGCCGCGCAGAAACGGTATGGTCAGCCGCCGCTGCGCGGCGAGGGTGGCGATGTCGAGTTTATCCAGCAACGCGAACAGCGAGTGCATGTCGCGCGGGAAACGCGTGAGCAGATAGTTAGCCACCTCCTCCGTCATTTCCAGACCGCGACGCTGCGCGCGCAGGCGCAGGGCAGCGATTTTTTCCGCGTCGGACAGTGGTTGCAGCTGATACACGAGACCGGCGGTGAGGCGCGTGGCGAGGTCGGCGAGCTTTAATCCGATGGCGGACGGGCTGGAGCGTGCCGCGAGAACCAGCATTCCGCCTTGCGCGCGCAGGCGTTCGTACAGCGCGAACAGGGCCGCTTCCCACCGGGCGTCGCCGGCGATGGCCTCGACATTGTCCACGCACACCAGCGGCGCCTGTTCGGCGTCTTCCAGCAGCGCCGGGGTGAA